>DBFOIV010000170.1:0-4797 GCA_048489175.1 Collinsella sp.
CGAGGGATCGGGATCTTGGGCAAGTAGGCGGTCGCAAGCCTCAATAGCCTGCGAAAGATACCCCGCGTCCTTTAAACGCAGAATCTCGGGTGGCAAGCCAACATCTAGAAAACGGAAGTCATCATTGCAAACATCAACAGAACAACCAACAGGACCCTCGTCAATAACCTTCCCATCCGAAGGCAGCACATTAATAACAGCCATACCAAACTCCAAGTCATTAGAACTCTTGAAGCCCATTGTAGCGAGATAAAAAAGAAAGCCCCAACAAGGGAGCCATCAACACCGCCGAGCGGTAGTCAAAAAATGAAATCAGCCCAGTAACCCTGTAGCGAGTTAACGAAGGAGGCCCCGTTCACCCGAAGCTTTTCCCATTGCGCGACTTCTGGCAAAGCCAGGTGAGCGCAAGGGAGAAGCGTAGGGTGAACGGGGCCTCCGACGGGAAAGTTAAACCGCTACTTACGCCTTGTTGACGGAGCCAAACTCCTCCATGAGCTCCTTGGTGCGAGCAACAATGTTGTCACGACCAGGCTTGAGGAGCTTGCGGGGGTCGAAGCCCTTGCCCTGCTGATCCTTGCCAGCCTCGATGTACTCGCGGACGCCCTTGGCGAAGACGAGCTGCAGATCGGTGTTGACGTTAATCTTGGAGATGCCCAGGGAAATGGCCTTCTTGATCTGATCCTCGGGGATGCCGGTGCCACCGTGCAGGACGAGGGGCAGGTCGCCGGTCTGGGCCTTGATCTCGCCCAGGCGCTCGAAGGAAAGGCCAGCCCAGTCGGCAGGGTACACGCCGTGGATGTTGCCGATACCGCAGGCGAGGAAGTCGACGCCCAGGTCAGCAATCTGCTTGCACTCAGCAGGATCAGCGAGCTCGCCGCTGGAGGTCACGCCGTCCTCGGTGCCGCCGATGCCGCCGACCTCGGCCTCGATGGACATGCCCTTGGAGTGGGCAAGCTCAACGAGCTCCTTGGTGCGATCGAGGTTAAGCTGGAAGGTCTCCTCGTGAGAGCCGTCATACATGATGGACGTGAAGCCGGCCTCGATGCACTTGAAGCAGTCCTCGTAAGAACCGTGATCGAGGTGAAGGGCGACGGGAACGGTAACGCCCGTGGCCTCGACGGCAGCCTTGACCATGTCGGCGCAGACCTTGAAACCGCCCATCCACTTAGCGGCACCAGCGGTGCACTGAAGGATCAGCGGAGACTTGGCCTCCTCGGCGGCCTGGAGAATAGCCAGGGTCCACTCGAGGTTGTTGGTGTTGAAGGCACCGAGACCGTACTTGCCGGCCTCGGCCTTCTTGAGCATGTCTGCTGCGTTGACGAGCATAAAAGAAACCTCCTGTAAGGTTGCTCCGATAACGCCTGAGATTTTACCACGACATACCCGAGCATAAACGTTCGTTTGTTCACGAATACCATCCGATTGGACAAATTTTGACCGTTTGCCCCACAGAATCGACCCACTGGGGAAAATAGCTTGACGATTGAGCGGTCTTCGTGGTTCGGAAGACAGCTTCGAGCCTACATCTGCATAAACGGGTTCTGCATAAGTTCGCGCGCCATCGTGGTCGAATCGCCATGGCCCGTCAAGCAAACGGTATCGGGCGGAAGCATCTTGGCAAGTTTGGAGAGCGAGCGCATAATCGCCGCCTCGTCACCGCCGGAAAGATCGGTACGACCGTGGCTGCCCGGGAAAAGCGTGTCGCCCACAAAGGCGATGTTCCCCTGCTCGGTCGCGGCGAACAGGACGATGCCGCCCGGCGTATGCCCCGGCGTCTCGATCACCTGCAGGCAGACGTCGCCCACCTCGATTGTATCGCCCTCGGCAAGTAAACGCGTCGGCTCACCCGGATCGGGTGTCTCGATACCCCACATGGCGCGCTGCTCCTCGATATTTGCGCGAGGTACCGTCACGTCCTTAGCGCACAACTCATATAGTGCGCTGTCGCCAACGACAGCTCGAACCCCGGCAATCCCGCCAACATGGTCGGCATGACCGTGCGTGCAGACAGAGCCGAGTACGCGCACCTCGGGATGCGCGGTGCGGATATGCTCCACAAGACGCTCGCCCTCCCACGCCGGATCGACGATTAAGCACTCGTCATTCGAAATCACGGCGTAGCTGTTAGTCTGAATCGGGCCGTTGACGAGCGCCTCAATCGAAGCCGCGCCTCGGGGTGTCAGGTCCAAAGTCATATCGTCCATGCGCATACCCTCCTTCTAAAATACGTTCGAAGCACCAAACGATGCCTCGAACGTAACCAATATCTATGATGCTGAGAGGCTCTCGCACCTACACACGGCGCTTGAGTTGCGCTCCGCCCTCGCCGGGCATAAGACGGCGAGCGTCGTAGACCGAGTCGACGCTGCTGATGGAAGCCAGCAGCGGATCCAGGCCGCTCGCATCCGAAATCTCGACCATAAAGCGCAGGGTCGCAATACCCTCGCGGTTGGTCGAGGTGGCGGCGGAAAGGATATTGCCGCCTGCATCGCCAATGGCAATGGTGACGTCCTTGAGCAGGCCCATGCGGTCCAGGCACTCGACCACGATCTCGACCTGGAAGAGAGTGTCGGCAGCACCATCCCACTCTACGTCAATCATGCGCTCGGGGTGCTCCATGAGGCCCTTGACGTTGGGGCAGTTGGCGCGATGCACCGAGACACCTCGGCCACGCGTGATGAAGCCGACGATATCGTCGCCCGTCACCGGATTGCAGCAATGCGCTAGACGGACTAGCAGGCCGCTGTTGCTCTCGCCCTTGACGATAATGCCGTTACTGGCGCTCTTGCCGCGCTTTTGCGGCTTGCGGTTGGAGCCGCGAGCAGGCTGTTTCACGACCTCGGCGATAGCCTCGGCCTTGGTGAGCTGTTCCTCGGGCTTGGGGTCCAAGATTTGCTCGACCTTATTGCCCACAGCGCGCGGGGCAACCTTGCCGGCGCCGACGGCGGCAAACAGGTCCTCGAGCTGCTTGAAGTTAAACTGCTCCGCCACGGCGTTGAGCGCACGCGTCGAACGCGGCGTAGAAATGCCATAGCCACGCTTACGCAGGTCCTTGGCCAGCATATCGCGGCCGGCAGCAGCGTCGTCGTCCTTGGTCGCAGCGGCAAAATAGCGGCGGATCTTTGACTTGGCCGAAGGCGTCTTGACGATCTTGAGCCAATCACGCGACGGCTTGGAACTCTTGTTGGTCAGGATTTCAACGCGGTCGCCCGTCTTGATCTCGTGCGTGAGCGGAGCCACCGCACCGTTGATTTTGGCGCCGACGCAATGGTTTCCCACCTCGGTGTGAACGGCATAGGCAAAGTCGAGCGGCGTGGAACCGGCACGAAGCGCCATGACCTCGCCTTTGGGCGTGAAGACAAAAATCTCCTGATCGAACAGATCGACCTTCAGCGAGTGCAGGTATTCCTTGGCATCGGTGATCTCGTCGGAAGCCGCCCAATCGAGCGAATGCTTGAGCCAGTTGATCTGGTCGTCCAAACGTTGAGCGTCATTGGTCTTGGAAGCAGACGATCCGCCCGACTTCTTATATAGCCAGTGGGCGGCAATGCCGTACTCGGCCTGCTCATGCATCTCGTAGGTTCGAATCTGAATCTCGAGCGGACGAGCCGTGGGGCCGATAACCGTCGTATGGAGCGACTGGTAGTTATTGACCTTGGGCATGGCGATATAGTCTTTAAAGCGACCGGGCATGGGGTGCCACAGCGTATGCACTGCGCCGAGCGTGGAGTAGCAATCGCGCACCGAATGGGTAATAACGCGCAGCGCCACCAAATCGTAGATCTCGGAGAATTCCTTGCCCTTGCGCTTCATCTTTTGGTAGATGGACCAATAGTGCTTGGAGCGGCCGTTGATCTGGAAGCCCTCCAGGCCAATGCGGTTGAGCTCGTCGGTGAGCGTCTTGATGGTCTCGGCCAGATAGCGCTCGCGAACCTCGCGCGACTCAGCCACCATGCGCGCGATGCGCTGGTAGGCGTCGGGCTCAAGGTAGAAGAAGGACAGGTCCTCGAGCTCCCATTTAATGGAGCTCATGCCCAGACGGTCGGCCAGAGGCGCATACACGTCCATGGTCTCGCGAGCCTTAAACAGGCGACGGTCCTCACGCAGGGCTGCAAGGGTGCGCATGTTGTGCAGACGGTCGGCAAGCTTAACGATGATGACGCGGATGTCCTTGGACATGGCGAGGAACATCTTGCGCAGCGTGAGGGCCTGTTTCTCGTCCATGCTGTCGACTTCGATGTTGGTGAGCTTGGTCACGCCATCGACGAGCTCGGCCACCGTATCGCCAAACAGGCCGGAAACATCGGCAAGCGAAGTCTCGGTATCCTCGACGGTATCGTGCAGCAGCGCGGCGCACACCACGTCACAGTCCATCTTGAGATCGGCCAGAATGATGGCCACCTCGACGGGATGGTTGATGTACATCTCACCCGAGCGCCGCTTTTGGTTGCAATGCTTCTCGGCAGCAAAGCAGTAGGCCTGCTCAACCTTAGAAAAGTCGTCCTCATTCATATATTTGAGGCACAGACGCTCCAGCTTGTCGTAGCTGTCCGCCATAATCTCGGGCGGCAGCTCATCGGCATGCTTATAGTGCTCCATCTCCGAAAACGGCTGGAGGGTGGAATCATGGGCGGTACGGGCTGCGGCATCCATCGAGGTCCCCTTCCCCTAGGCCCGCGGTACGATCGGGCGGTTAACTTTGGCTAGCATATCAGAAGCGCACGAATCGAGCGCCCAGCTCCGGAAAGCCGAAAACTCCATGCGCGAGCGCAAGCCCTCCAAATAGCGAATTGACCT
>DBFOIV010000171.1:0-4370 GCA_048489175.1 Collinsella sp.
GGCCTGGACGACGACTTCCGCGTCATCGTGTCCCCCTGGATCCTGTCCGTGCTGACCACCGACCGCCTCGCGCGCAACTACGAGCTGGTCACCAAGCACAACCTCAAGTACCGCCGCTACTACCACCAGTTCGACTACTAATTTCATTTGGGGGAAACCGCAATGAGGCAATACATCTTTGCCAGCCACGCGCATTTTGCGACCGGCATCAAAGAGAGCACCGAGCTGCTCTCGGGCGCGCGCGATAACGTCCACGACCTGTCGATGTTTGTCGACGGCCGCACCGACGTCGCCGAGGAGGCCGCCAAGCTCCTGGCGACCTTCGACCCCGCCGACGACGTAATCGTGTGCACCGACCTGTTTGGCGGCAGCGTCAACAACGAGTTCACCAAGATCGTCCAGACGCGCCCCAACACCTACCTGGTTGCCAACATGAATCTGCCGCTGCTGATCCAGCTGCTCTTTTCGGACCAGGAGGCTCCCGCCGATCAGGTTATCCACGAGATCCTCGCGGCTGACGACACGCGCGTCAAGTTTGTCAACGACCTGCTGACCGATGCGGATGACGAGGAAGAGTTCTAGTCACCGCCTGCTATTAATGGGGCCGGGTTTCCGGCATGAGACCTTTGGGGGTCAATCATGATTCAACTGCTTCGCGTCGACCATCGTCTGCTTCATGGCCAGGTGGCCGTCTCTTGGGTCCAGGGCTTGGGCTCCGACTGCATCTTCTGCGTTGGCGACAAGGTTGCCAACGATCCCGTCTGGAAGACTACGCTCAAGATGGGAAAGCCGGCCAACGTCAAGCTCGTCATTAAGGACATGGAACACGCCATCGAGGCCATCAACTCCGGTGTTACCGATAAGTACAAGATGATCATCTGCGTCGCCAGCATCGCCGAGGCCAAGCAGCTTGTCGACGGCTGCCCGCAGATCACCTCCATCAACCTGGGCAACACCAAGTCCAAGGACGAGCAGCGTCCCGATGCCCGTAAGATCTCCCGCCAGATCTTTGTGACTGCTGCCGAGGAAGAGGACATTCGCGAGCTCGTCGGCCGCGGTGTCGAGGTCGAGATTCGCGCTCTGGCCGACGACCCCAAGGTCGATGCCCTAAGCGCCCTCTAATTGGGAACCACGGGCGGCGCGCACGGCGCCGCCCCTATTCGTGGGCGTACCGGATAAACGCTTTACCCGTTACCCCCATCTACCGTTCACCGGGAGTACACGCCCGTTGAGCGATTGGTATTAAATAGTTTTCGCATGACTATATAATTGGTATCAAATCATTTGCACCGGTTTAGGTGTTAACAGCACACCGGTACAAGCTGGATCTGTCTGGGCGATTGTCGGCATGGAAAAGGGCGCGCTGACAAGTCGGGAATCGCCGCGCGGATCCAAGAGGGATCAAAGGGAGGAACAATGCTTGTTCAAGCGATCCTCATCGGACTTATCGCTGCCTTCGGTAAGCTCGATTATCAGCTCGGTACGCTCTATGCGTTCCGCCCGATCGTTCTGTGCCCGCTCGTCGGCATAGTCCTCGGGGACCTGCAGTCCGGCCTCGCCATCGGTGCGAGCCTCGAGCTGCTCTTCATGGGTTCTATCTCCATCGGCGCTTACGTGCCGCCCGATGAGACGATTGGCGGTGTGCTCGCCTGCGCCTTCGCTATTCAGCTGGGTCAGAGCACCGAGGCCGCTATCGCGCTCGCGATGCCCATCGCCACTCTGTGCCTGGCCATTAAGAACGTCGTCAACGCCGGTATGCCCCTTCTGGTCGACCGTGCCGACGTCTTTGCCAGCAAGGGTAACCTCAAGGGTATCTACGCTATGCACTGGATTATCGGTCTCGTGATTGTCGTCCTGGCCTTTATCCTGTGCTCGGTCTCCTTCTATCTGGGTGCCGACGCTGTTCAGGGCCTGCTCGACTTCATCCCGACGTTCGTCCTCGATGGCTTTGGCGTCGCAGCCAACATCTTGCCTGCCATGGGCTTCGCCATGCTCGGCCGTCTGGTGCTTACCAAGCAGCTCGTGCCGTTCTACTTCCTGGGCTTCCTGCTGTGCTCCTATGCCAACGTGCCCGTCCTCGGCGTCGCCCTGATCGCAATCATCATCGGCATCGATAAGTACGACCTGCTGGGCCTTGGTGGCGCCCAGTCCCAGCTTTCTGTGGAAGGGGATGAGGACGATGACTTCTAATTCCGAGAACCAGATTACTCGCTCCGACCTCATTAAGAGCGCCGTGAACACCGGCGCCCTGGGCATGGAATTCTCCTGGACCTACTACAAGCAGATGAACATTGCCTTCTGCCTGATGGTCGCCAACATGCTCAAGAAGATCTATGCCGGCCGTCCCGATGATTACGCCGAGGCCTTGCACCGTCACAGCGCATTCTTCAACATCACCCCGCAGCTCGCTCCCTTCGTGGGTGGCATCGCGATGGCCATGGAAGAAAAGGTCGCTCGTGGCGAGGTTGAGCCCGAGAGCGTCAACGACATCAAGGCCGCCCTCATGGGTCCGCTTTCCGGCCTGGGTGACTCCTTCTTCCTGTCCACCCTGCGCGTCGTCGCCGCTGCCGTGGGCATCAGCCTGTGCCAGGCCGGCAACGTCTTTGGCCCCATCGCCTTCCTGCTCGTCTACAACATCCCGGCGTTCCTGATTCGTATCTTTGGCGCTATCAAGGGTTATGAGCTAGGCATTGGTTTCCTCGACGAGGCTCAGAAGACCGGCCTGATGCAAAAGATCATGGCCTGCGTCGGCATTGTCGGCGTTATGGTCGTCGGCGCCATGAGCAAGGACATGTTCTGGGCTTCGTTGCCCATCGCCATTGGTCAGGGCGACTCCGCCCAGACTCTCCAGGACATCCTGGACGGCATCATGCCCGGTATGCTCGGTATGGCCGCCTTCTGGCTCTACTACTGGCTGCTCTCCAAGAAGATCAACCCGATGGTCCTGATCCTCTGCACCATGGTCGTGGGCATCATCGGCGCTTACTTTGGCGTGCTTGCCTAATATGTTCGAATCGCGCTTCCATCGCGTCTAACGGTTGCGTCGATCTTTGGGGGGCTTGTCGCATCTGCGGCGGCCCCCTGTTTTTTAAAACTCCGTACGAAAGGGGAGGGCTATGGTCGTACCCGAGCTTTCGCTCATGAACATCAACCATCGTTACTACAGCATCGAGACGTTTTTTAAGGCTGCAGGTGAGGCCGGCTATCGCAATATCGAGCTGTGGACCGGCTCGATGCACCTGTATGTGGATTGCCATGAGCACGATTCGGTGGATAAGATTCGCGATCTTGCCGCCCAATACGGTATCAAGATCGTGTGCGTGTGCCCCGAGCAGAACAACCCCAAGCCATGGAACGTCGCGGTGCGCGGTGAGGCGGGCCAAAAACGCATCCTCTCGTACTTTAAGAATGTGATCGACGTTGCCGTTGAGTTGGGCGTGCCGCAGATTCTGGTGACGAGTGGTTGGGCCTATCTGGACGAGCCGGCTGAGGACGCCTGGGCCCGCAGCGTTGCCATGCTGCGCTCGGTGTGCGACTACGCCGATACGCGCGGTATTCGCGTCGCGCTCGAGGCCCTGCAGCCGTCGGAGTCCGTGTTGGTCAATACGGCACAGGATGTCGCGCGCATCCTCGAGGCGGTCGATCGTCCCAACCTGAAGGCCTGTATCGACTTTGGCGCCATGGAAGTTGCCGGCGACACGATCGACGGCTACTTTGAGGTTTTGGGCGACAAGATCGTTCACACCCACTTTGTAGATGTGGGCGGCGGCACGACGCATCTTGCCTGGGGCGACGGCGAGCGTGATATGCGTGCCGACCTCGAGGCACTCATGCGCCACGGCTATACGGGCTATGTCTCGGCCGAGACGTGTGATGGCCGCTACTATCAGGATCCGTCCAAGGCGACGACTCAGGTTATCGAGATGTATCGCCGTGTGACAGCGGAGATGGAAGCCGAATAACTAAACTGCGCGGTTGCGCCGGAAACGCTTGGGCGGGTCTGGCGCAACGCTTTTATAGCTGGCGAGTTGTGGGGAACCCGTTGGCAGTAGCGCTCGAAATAGACAACTATTGGCGTTGTAATACCACTCGGGCGAGGAAACCGACCGTTCGCCGCAAATCTCCGTGAGTTTGGATTGGTATTAAATAACAAGCAATCGTATGGCTATAATTGGTATCAGCAAGAAGCGCGATGTATAGAATTGCGCACATGTGATGGGAGGACACACATGAAGGAGACCGAGAAGATCGAGATCATGCACTTCGACCAGGAGGGCTACCTCGAGGACGGCAGGAACGTCTACGAGGCCGGCAAGAAGATGACCGCCCTGGCCGACCGCGTGCACGAGGAGGGCTACGACGCCGTCTTC
>DBFOIV010000172.1:0-7004 GCA_048489175.1 Collinsella sp.
CGCCTCGTAGGCAGCAGGAATGGCGGTCTCAAACGTGTCGATCGGCAGAATCTGGCCAATCACGCCCGTGGAGGCAACCAGAATCTGCTGGGGCTCGCAGCCGATGACCTGCGATGCGATGCTGCACGTCTCGCGCGCGCAGGCAAGGCCGGTCTCGCCCGTGGCGGCGTTCGCGTTGCCGGAGTTGATTGAAACACCGGCGATGATACCGTAGCCCTTGTCCGCACCGCCCAGGTTGGCACGGCTCACCTGCACGGGCGCCGCGCAAAAGCGGTTGGTGGTAAACACGCCGGCACCGGGACAGGGTTTATCGGGCACGACGAGCGTGTAATCCAGACGCTCGGGGTTCTTGCGGAACCCAGCGTGGATGCCTGCAGCCTTAAAACCAGCCGCAGCCGTAACGCCGCCCTCGACGGCGCGAATCTTGATATCAAACAGGTCGGTGTTCATCGTCTTTATGGCTCCTTATGTCAAACAAAAAACGGACATCGGTTGGTGCGCCATGCCAGTCGTGATCATGAGACCAGCTTAAGAGTGGCGCCCCACTCGATGCCCGACTACCAAATCGTTAACAATCGAATGTGCTACACCGGGCACGCCACTGTGGGCAAGCCTCGTCGCTCGTCAAAGCCAAAGACGATATTGGCGCACTGGACCGCTTGGCCCGCAGCGCCCTTGCACAGATTGTCGATGGCGCCCGTCGCCACCAGCACGCCCGCGCGCTTGTTGAGCGCGAGGCCAATCTGGGCGGCGTTGGTGCCGACAACCGAAGCCGTCTTGGGCTGCTGGCCGGTATCGAGCACGCGCACAAAGGTGCGACCGGCATAGAACTGCTTGTAATAGTCGACAACGTCCTCAAGAGCCAAGGAGTCGATGGCCTGCGGCGCGAGCGGCATCGTCACCGTGGAGAGCAGACCACGCTTGAGCGGTGCCAGGTGCGGGGTAAAGACGACGCGATCGGTCAGGCCAAGGATTTGCTCAATCTCGGGCGTGTGGCGATGCTTACCCACGCCGTAGGCCTCCAAGTTCTCGTCGGCGCTGCAAAAATGCGTACGAGCGTTGCAGGACTTGCCGGCACCCGTCACACCGCTGATGGCATCGACAATCACGGGACCGTTCTCGGCCACCCAGCCCGCACGCACGGCAGGAGCGGCAGCAAGGCTCGTTGCGGTGGGATAGCAGCCGGCGCAGGCGACCAGCACGGGTTTGCCGTCGGCATGATCGGATGCAGCGGTCTCCAAATCCTGGGAGAACAGCTCGGGCAGACCGAAGGCGCGGGTCTTGAGCAACTCGGGGCTCGTGTGCTCGGCGGCATACCAGGCCTCAAAGGTGGCCGGATCGCTCAGGCGATAGTCGGCCGAGAGGTCAATGCAGGAGACTCCCGCGGCAAGTAGGGCGGGCACCTGAGCCATGGCAGCCGTGTGCGGCACGGCCAAAAATACCGCGTCACAGTTCTTGAGCTTGGGGGCATCATGCGTCGTGAAGACAAGATCGCTTACGCCGGTGAAGCTCGGGTACACCGCAGACAACGGCTGGCCGGCATCGGCGTTGGACGTAATGGCGACAAGTTCAAACTCGGGATGACCGAGCACGAGGCGAATGAGCTCGGCTCCGGCATATCCAGCCGCGCCGACGATTCCAACCTTCAAAGACATATCAGACTCCTTGTCTGCGATTTATGCACCGATGCGCATTTCGCAGCTGTCGTTATGAAGTGGGTTGAAACTTTAGCACCAAAAGATGCATTAACACGTAAATGGTTTACATATTCATGCATTGAAACATTCCCGACACATTCGCTTGAAGGAATTGACAAATGGAGCGGGCCCCGTATTGACCGGCACTCCTTACGGTGCCGGGCAACACGGGGCCCGCCCATGCGAAAACTAAGTTGTTAGGATGAGCCAGCTGGCTAGAGCTCGACCGGCACCCATTCGTCGTGATTGCAGATAAAAGCCTCGGGATCCTCGACGCTAAAGAAGACGAGCGTGGGGTCGTTAGGCCCCTCATAGTGCTCGCCCAGGCGCTCAAGATGCTTCCAACCGGCCTCGCGCATTTCACTCGAAGCCCGGTCTTCCAGCCCCGCACACCCGCGCAGGATCAACCAACCATGGCCCGGCCACCAACTCGTGGCCTCAAAGCGCTGGTTTTGCAGAAGCTCTTGCCACACATCTTTGGTGCGCGCCGTCACAAACCACAGCTTGCCGTCCTGAATCTGTGCAAACGAGAACGGACGCACATGTGGCTGCCCGTCCACGCTTGTCGCCAGATACCACGCCGGCACCGACGTCAAATACTCCAAAACCGTATTCAATCCGTCCACGTTTCCTCCTGTACTAGCTAGTTTGGGAGCCTGGTTTGTGTGAGCTAGAGCTCCAGGCGCTCCTCGCTGCCGTCGATATCGCAGAACCGCGCGGCGATGTTGCGGACCGAGAAGAACGCAAGGCGGCCGTCGTTGGCGCTCTCGTGTTCCTCGCCGATGCCCACCATGTGCTTAAAACCCGCTTGACGCACCTTGTCGCTCGCAACTGCGTCGTCCTCAAGTGCGGCCTCGCCGGTCAACACGATCCAGCACTCCCCCGGCTTCCAGCCCGAGAGCTCAAACTTGGGATTCGCACTCAGCTCCGCCCACACATCCTTGTCGCGCGATGTGCAAAACCACAGCTTACCGTCATCGACCATGGCAAATGAAAACGGCCTCACGCGAGGCTGATACCCGTCGGCCACATCGGTCGTGGCCAGATACCACGCCGGAATGCGTCTGAGATACGAACAGGCGCGCTCAAGCTGAGCCGTGCGGTCGTTGTCGGTCATAGGGACCCCTTTCTTGCGCTCGAATCGCGCCTAAACAAGTTGAAGATTGATGACGATGACGCAGATGAGCAGCAACGCCGTCACCACCGCCGCCAACGCATCGCTGCGGCCAAATGCAAGCGCATGCAAACGTGTGCGGCCCTGCTCGCCATGATAGCAACGGGCATCCATGGCGGCCGAAAGCGTCTCGGCATGACGGAACACGCCCGTGAACAGCGGAATCGCCACACTGCCGAGCATACGCACGCCGCCGAGCGGACCGCACGTCACGCGCGCGCCGCGGCTTGCCTGCGCGTCCGCCGTCTGCTTCATCTCGGTAGCGAACTGCGGCATAAAGCGCAACGCGATACCCATGATCATGCCGAGCTCATGCGCAGGGAGCCCCACGCGCGCAAACGGTGCGAGCAGACGCTCAAAGCCCGCGGTGAGGTCGAGCGTGGGCGTGGTGAGCGTAATGGCGCTCATGCCGGCCATCATCAGGGTCAGGCGGCACGCCATAAAGGCGGCAGAACGCAGCGAGCCCTCGCTTATCTGCAGAAAGCAGAGCTGCCACAGGATGCGCCCGCTCTGGTCGGAAAACAGGTTGAGCACTGCGACCACCACGACAATCGCCAGCAATGGTGCCATCGATGATAGGACCCGGCGCAACGGCACCCGGGACACGGCATAGATCAGGACAACGAAGATTGCGACCGGGGCCAGTCCGCGGAAGCTGCTGACTGTGAGCGTCGTGATCAGAAACACAAAGCCCAAGAGCAACTTAGTTCGCGGGTCTAGGCGGTGGATCGCACTATCGCCGGGATAGTAGCTGCCAAACGAAAACGCCTCCATTAGCAGCCCTCCTCTCGCGCGACCGTCTTTGATTTAGCAATGTCCGCGACGTTAGAAGGACCGCCCGAGCGACCGATTAGCAGGTCCACCAACTCGTCTGCCAGCGACTCAACCGTATAGAGGCCGTCAAAGCGCAGCGGCACGCCTGCCTTCGCGAGCGCCAGCGCCATGCGCTGGGCGGCGGGAACACCCAAGCCGATTGATTTAAGCTCATCCGCATGCGCAAAAACCTGCGTGGGCGTTCCCTCGGCAAACACCGCGCCCTCGTTCATCACAACGATACGGTCACAACAATTTGCCAGGTCATCCATGCTGTGCGAAACCATGACAACGGTCAGGCCTTCGTCATGTAAACGGCCAATGAGCTCCAGGAAATCCCTGCGGGCAGCCGGATCGAGGCCCGCCATGGGCTCGTCGAGCACCAGCACCTCAGGTTCCATGGCGAGCACGCCGGCAAACGCCACGCGACGCTGCTGGCCGCCCGAAAGCTCAAAGGGGCTCTTGTCGCCGACCGTGGAAAGATCGAGGCCCACGCGCGAGAGCGATGACTCGACACGACGGTCGACTTCATCTTGCGGCAAGCCAAGGTTGTGCGGACCAAACGCCACGTCCTGCGCCACGGTTTCGGCAAACAGCTGACGCTCAGGATACTGAAACACCACGCCGACCTTGGCCTTAACCGCAGCGGCGTCTTTCTTGTTTGATAGGTCGAGCCCCAGCGCGCAAATGCTTCCCTCCTGCGGACGGATCAGCCCGTTGAGATGCTGGACCAGAGTCGATTTACCCGAGCCGGTATGGCCTGCTAGCCCCAGGAACTCGCCGCGACGCACCGTCAGCGATACATCGCGCAGCGCCCACGGACTGCTGGGGTCGTTTCCCCAGAGAGCCTGTTTGCTCGATTTGCCCGCAGTGGCCGAGCGCTTATGCCAGCGGCGGCGCTCGCGCGGACTGAGCGAATAACTGTACGAAACATGGGATAGCTCTATGACGGGCTCCGACGCGTTGCCCTCGTTGTCTACCGGAACAGTGCCGTCAGCGATTTCCAACTGGGATGCGGAAGACTGCCCCGCGGTGCCTGCCCCACTTCGCTCGGCATAAGTCTGCGCAATCTCGGCGACCATATCCGCCTCACGTACCTGCGCGCAAACGGGCACGCCCTTCGCACGAAGTGTCCTACCTAAGCAGCACGACGCCGGCATATCCAGGTTGAGCTGAGCGAGTTCATTCGCCCGCGTCAGAATCTCCTCGGGCGTACCCAGCATGGCAACATGCCCCGCCCGAAACACCGCGACACGATCGGCCTCGGCGGCCTCTTCCATAAAGTGCGTAATCATCACGATGGTCATGCCGCGAGCGTGCAACGCGCGGCAAGCCTTCATGAGGCCCTTGCGTCCACGCGGATCGAGCATCGAGGAAGCCTCGTCCAATATGAGCACGCGCGGTTCCATGGCGAGCACGCCGGCAAGCGCCACGCGCTGCTTTTGGCCGCCCGAAAGCGCATGGGTCTCGTGGCACTCAAAGCCCACCAGGCCCACGCCCTTCAGCGCCTCGCGTACGCGCTGCGCAATTTGCGCCGATGGCACGCCAAGGTTTTCGGGACCAAACGCAACGTCATCTTCGACAAGCGTTGCCACCAGCTGGTCGTCGGGATTCTGGAACACCATGCCCGCGGTCGAACGAATGTCGTAGACCAGCTCGGGCTCGGACGCATCCATGCCGTTGATGCGTACCGTGCCCGCATCGGGCTGCAACAGCGCATTCAGATGCTTGGCAAACGTCGACTTGCCCGACCCATTGCCACCGAGGATGCAGAAAAACTCCCCGTCCTCGATGTTCAGATCGACGCCGTCGAGCGCCGGTGCGGCACCGTCATAACTAAAGGAAACGCCCCGACACTCAATCATGCGCGGCCTTTGACCTGGTCCTTTTTAGGCGTGATGAGGTTGGAAACCGCCTTGTACACCGCAAGCGTCAATACCGAGTTAAGCACGGTCTTGATAAGGTTGAACGGCAGTACGGCAGGAATCATGAGCGGGGCGATCACATCGACCGAGCCATACCAGAACCATACGCCAATGGTAAGGTTTGCGACCATAGACAGCGCTGTAGCGGCAATGACGCCGAGCACCAGGCCAATCACGGCACCCTTATAGGTGTGCATCTTCTGGTAAACGATAGCCGCGGGCAGAATATAGCCCAGCGTGGCAACCAAGTTCATAAGCGCGCCGACCCAGTCACCCGTGGTGAGCGCATGGATAACGATAGCCATAGCGGCAACAGCGGTACCGGCGCCGGGACCATACGCAAACCCGCACACCATCGCCGGCACCAGCGACGGGTCATACGTCAAAAACGGCGCCGAGGGAAGGATGGGTAGCTGCACATACATAAACAGGGCGCCCAAGGCGCACATCAGCGCCATGGTAACGAGCTGTTTGGTGCTCCACCTATTCGTGTTCTCAAAATGGATATGCTGCGACTGTTCAGACATAAGATCACCTGCCTC
This sequence comes from Collinsella sp., assembly GCA_048489175.1. Classification (GTDB taxonomy): domain Bacteria; phylum Actinomycetota; class Coriobacteriia; order Coriobacteriales; family Coriobacteriaceae; genus Collinsella. Next base: position 6,152 of record DBFOIV010000172.1, read on the forward strand.
TTTCATCCGGACTCTAACCGTTGGTACTGGGATCTCACCAGTTCAGCCGGCATGCGAACCAACACACGCTCGGGTCGCGGACTCATCGGCTCGGTCGCAGACACCTCGCCTGCGCCACGGCACCCCTTTGGCACCGCCCGATTTACCGCCAGTGGGGAATTTCACCCCGCCCTGAAACAGCAATTGCAAGTGTAGCACGAGGGAAGAGAGGCGCAAGTACACCAAGGGTAATTTCTGGCGAGGACCAGTTGCCGCAACAACCGCGTTCCCCACCCATCCCAAAGTAACGCGCCTTTCGCGGCAAAGCCGCGAAACAGCGAAAGGGACACGTATTCCCATCAACCACATCCTTCTCCGCGAGCCGACCTCAAGACCGTAAACACAGGGGATCCGGGGGCGTGACGGGGTTTCTCTCCGGAACATTCCGCAGGACGCAAAGAGGCTCCGCAGCGCGAAGCGCGATGCGGAGCCTCTTTGCATGTCCGAGGACGTTCCGGAGAGAAACCCCGTCACGCCCCCGGATTCCCGGTGGGAGTTCTAGACCTTGTCGGCCTTAGTACATACCGCCACCCTGCTGACCGGCGGTAGCAGCAGCGATAGCGTCCTCAAGCTGAGTGTTCTTGGGCACATCGGAGACGGTGGCCTCGGTGATGAGGATCAGGCTGGCGACAGAAGCAGCGTTCTGCAGGGTGACGCGGCTGACCTTGACGGGGTCAAGGACGCCCATCTCGATCATGTCGCCCCACTCGCCGTTGGCAGAGTTGAGACCCTGGCCGGCGGGCAGCTCGGCAACCTTGTCGACCACGACAGCGCCCTCAAAGCCAGCGTTCTTGGCGATGGTAGCGACCGGAGC
>DBFOIV010000173.1:0-2931 GCA_048489175.1 Collinsella sp.
CATGGAAATCTTCAACGCGACCAACCTGCTCTACATTTGGGGCGGCTTTGTTAAGACAATCGAGATCTCGGCGCTGTCGATCTTTTTCTCGCTCATCTTTGGCACGGTGCTGGCGCTCGTTAAAAGCTATGCGCCCCGCCCGTTCCGTATTTTGGTGAGCGCCTATATCGAGCTGTTCCGTTGCACGCCGAACCTGCTGTGGATTCTGTTTATCTACTTTACGGTGCAGGGTTTGGACATTGTGATTTCGACCATCGCCTTTACGCTGTTTACCAGCGCTGTTATGGCCGAGATTGTGCGCGGCGGCCTCAACTCGATTCCGCGCGGCCAGTTTGAGGCAGCGCAGAGCCAGGGCTTCGGCTTCTTTGCCACCATGCGCTACATCATTCTGCCGCAGACATTTAAGACGATCATTCCGGCGCTGTTTAGCCAGTGCACGACTGTCATTAAGGACAGCTCGTATCTTTCGGGCATTAACGTGGCCGAGCTCATGTACACGGCAAACGTTGTGATGGCCCATGCGATCGACCTGTCGCAGGTTCTTATGCTCTACGGCCTGGTGTTTGCGATGTACTTTGTGCTCAACTTTGGTATCTCGTTGCTGGTGAGGGCATATCAGAGGCGAATGGTGGCAGCGTAGAATGTGGCAAAGGGACAGCCCCTTTGTCACATAGAGAAAGGAATCGCGATGAGCGATCTGGAGAACAAGAAGAGTCCTGTGGTCATTACCATCGCGCGCGACTTTGGTGCCGAGGGCCACGAGATCGGACGCATCCTCGCCAACGAGTTGGGGATTCCACTGTACGACAACGAGCTGCTGGTGCGCGCGTCGCTGCGTGCGGGCGAGTCACTCGATAAGATGGCCGCCTATGACGAGCGTCTGGCTGTGGAGAACATGGCGTTTCTGCCCGACCGCTACGACGCGCGCTCGTACTCGGACAAGTTGTTCCAAAAGATGAGCCAGGTGATTTTGGATCTGGGCGAGACCGAGAGCTGCATTATCGAAGGCCGTCTGTCCGATTATCTGCTGCGCAACAACCCCAACCACATTGCCGTGCTGGTGACCGCTCCCTTTGAGGATCGCGTCGAGATCGTGCGCAAGAAGCGCGGCCTTAACAAAAAGAAGGGCGCCAAGCTGGTCAAGCAGCAGCAGAAGGCGCGCGAGGCGTTCTACAAGCGCTACAGTGCCGGAAAGTGGAAGATGACGAGCGGCAAGGACATCGTCGTCAACCGCGCCAAGCTGGGCCGCGAGGGTTGTAAAGACGTCATCGCCGCCGCCTACCGCTACAAAGTGGCGCAGCTCGAAGGCTAACCGATCAAAAACCACCACAAAGGGGACAGGCACCTTTGTGGTGGTTTTTGTTTTAGGCGGAGAAAGTCAACTGGTTCTGCGGGGGCCGATCACTCAAAGAACTCAAAGATGCTCAAAAAACTCAAAGATGCTCAAAATACTTAAAGATTGTAGGGGCATAATTAAGTTGTATGAGTTCAAGGGAGGCTTTATGGCGGCACCGACGGCGTACAGGCAGGCAAATCCATTCACGCCGATGTTCGGACGTGTACCGGCGTATATGGCCGGCCGTGAGCAAATCATCGATGATATGGTGCTGGCGTTTGAAAATGACGACTCCGATCCCAATCTTTGCTCGGTTTTCTATGGTGCACGTGGTACAGGTAAAACGGCGCTTTTGGCATATCTGTCGTACCGCGCCCAGCAAGAGGGCTGGATTACAGCGAATGTGACGGCCTCGGAGGGGATGCTCGAAGACATTTTGCAGCGCCTCAACGAATCAGCCGCCCATCTGATCGAAAAGCCCGCTTCTAGGCGTGTGAACAGTGTCGGCATTGCCCACGTAGGAAGCATGAGCTGGGAAAACATCGATGTTGAATTTGAGGGCGCTAACTGGCGTACTAAGATGAACGCTTTGTTTGCTCAGCTTGAAGCGACTGACACCGGGGTGCTTATCGCCGTTGACGAAGTGGATGTATCGTTTGCGCAAATGACGGAGCTTGTTACTACCTACCAGCACTTTGTAAGCGAGAATAAAAAGGTAGCTTTGCTTATGGCGGGGCTGCCGTTTCGCGTGCTGGCGCTGCTGACGGGGAAATCGACATCGTTTCTTCGTCGCGCGGCTCAACATTCGCTGGGATCAATTTCACCGACTGAGGTAAAAGAAGCGTTTCGACTAACGATTGAGGACGGCGGCAAGACGATTTCTGATGAGGCGATTGACCTCGCTGCCAAGGCGATCGATGGCTTTCCATTTATGTTCCAGTTGGTGGGGTATCGGGCATGGAATGCTTCGCGCCAAGCCTCCGAGGTTTCTATTGAGGATGTCGAACGAGGCGCGAAACTTGCGCAAGAGGAGCTGGAATCGCGAGTTTTCGCTTCAACAGCGGCGGAACTTTCACGAGGGGACCTTGAATTTCTTCGTGCAATGAATCCGGTTGGGACGACGACCAGGCAAGAGCTGGCAGCGAGGCTTAAGAAGAGTTCCGGTTCGATTTCAACGTATAAAAAGCGTCTGGTAGAGGCTGGGGTAATTGAAGAGCCTCTACAAGGACGTTTTGAGTTTGCATTGCCAAGCTTTGGCCGATATGTCGCATCGCTTTACTAGAGGGTCGTTGCTGCGAAGGATCGCTTCGTGTCCCTTTACTGTCTCGATCTGTAACAATAAGCCTGCTTTTAGGGGCCTATCTGTTACAGACTGAGACAAACTGGCAGAGTGGCCTTCTGCTCCGCTCAAACCACCGCAAAGGGGGCCTTTGTGGTGGTTTTTGTTTTAGGCAGAGGGGAAGGCTTTGGCGAGACCGGCGCGCGTCTGCGTGTCGGTCTTTTGGTAGATAGAGCTCAGGTGGCGCTGTACCATGCGCATCGAGATGCCGAGTTCCTCGGCGACCTGCTTGAGCGGGCGTTCATCCTGGGTCACG
>DBFOIV010000174.1:0-4834 GCA_048489175.1 Collinsella sp.
GCTCCGGCTGCCCTTGCAGCTCGGCGTGCGGCCGCACGTAAAGGAGCCATCATGGCCGGTATGAACATGCAGCAGATGATGAAGCAGGCTCGCAAGATGCAGGAGCAGCTTGCCGCCGCGCAGGAGAACCTCAAGTCCCAGACCGTCGACGCCTCTGCCGGCGGCGGCATGGTCAAGGTGACCGTTAACGGCGAGATGGAGCTCGTCAACCTCACCATCGATCCCGATGCCCTCGATCCCGAGGACGTCGATATGCTGCAGGACATGATCATGGCTGCCGTCAACGAGGCCGTCCGCGGCGTCAACGAGCTCGCTAACAAGCAGATGGGCGCCATCACCGGCGGCCTCAACATCCCGGGCATGCCGTTCTAAGACACGCATATATATGAGTGCAAATCACAGTCTGCAAAAACTGCTCGATGAGCTGGGCCGTCTGCCGGGCATTGGTCCCAAGTCGGCCCAGCGCATCGCCTATTACCTGCTCGAGGCCGATGCCGAGGAGGCCCGCCGCCTGGCCGAGGCCATCCTGGAGGTCAAGCAGGAGGTCCACTTTTGCAGCCGCTGCTTTAACTACGCCACGGCCGACGAGTGCTCCATCTGCCAGGACCCGATGCGCGATACCACTCGCATTTGCGTGGTGGGCGAGCCGCGCGACGTCCAGGCGATCGAGCGCACGGGCAGCTACCACGGTCTCTACCACGTATTGGGCGGCGTGATCAGTCCCATGGACAAGATTGGTCCCGAGCAGTTGCACATCCGCGAGCTGCTGGCGCGTCTGGGCCACGAGGATATCCATGAGGTCATCATCGCCACCAACCCCAACATCGAGGGCGAGACCACGGCGAGCTATCTGGCCCGTACCATCAAGCCGTTGGGCGCCGAGGTGTCGCGTCTGGCAAGCGGCCTTCCCGTGGGCGGCGACTTGGAGTATGCCGACGAGCTTACGCTTGGTCGCGCCATCGAGGCCCGCCGCGCGATTTAGGTGGCGAGCCTGCCCCTGCCGTATGTTTTCCTCGCGACGCACGGGGTAGTCATAATTTCCCCGTGCGACTGTGAGTTTGTTGTGCAACAAAGATGCTTCGTATCCGCTTATCGCATGGATGCTTCCGCTCGCATCCTTAATTTGTCCATTCGTTGCGCAACCTTTTTGGTTCGCTGATACACTCAAATATGGATTCGAATGAATGCGCCGCTCCCGAGCGGCGTGTTTTTGTTGGAGGAGAACGCATGCGGCCCGGTGGCACTCAGACAAAGCGCGGCGCCGCGGTGCGCATACGACGCCGACTGGGCTTGGCGCCGCGGGCGTACGCACTGCTATCGTGCTCGCTGGTGCTGGTCATAGCTGGCGTTTCTGCCTATGGCATGACCGTGCCGTCCATGATGCAGGCGCATGCCGCACGCGAACCGCGCGTGGGGCATGCGGTCAAAAGCGATCTGGGCACCACGACTGGATATGCTTGGGCAAGTGTGGTCGGGCATATTGTGTTTGGCACCGACGATGCGGACGGCGCCGAGGCCCCGGACAACGAAGTCACGCTTGCCAATGGCAAAACCATCGTGCTCACCAACACCAAGATTATCGATCGGTTGTCCAACAATAGCGTGGCGGCAACGGTGAATAAGGTCGAGCAGCAGAAGGAGCAGGACGCCCAGCAGTCCGGAAAGCCCGGTAGCTCGGATACTTCTGGCTCCGGCTCGGATTCGTCGAGTTCGGGCGGCGGCTCTGGGTCGGGTTCCTCTACCGGAGGGTCTGGAAACGGCGGTTCGACGGGCGGCAACACTGACAACGATGCAAACTCCGGTGGCCTTTCCGCTGCTGAAGAAGAGAGCATTCACAGCTGGCTTGTGACCAAGTACAACATGCTCGACGGCTATGTTTCTCGTGCCAATGACGTGGTCTCGACCTATAACTCTACGGGAGATCCCAGGCCGTGCGACAGTCTGGTCGGGGAGATGTTTGTCATTCGAGCCGAGTTCGGTCGTCAGACATTCTCGCCCCGGTCAAAGTGGTATCAGCAGTATGCCAATCTGTGGGGCTGTTACACCAACCTATGTCAATGGGTCGGCCATTACGGCGATGATGACGTCGCGCTCGGTAACTTCAACAATAACGTGGCGGCGCTTGCCCTATGATGACCGATCTTGCATCTACCACACCACAATCGCTCGGTCGCGATCCCATGGTCGGCCTGCGCCTGGCGCGTGTCGACGGGTTTGAGCCGGCCATTGCGCTCGGTCAGGACGAACTGCCTACCTATCTGCGTCGTTTTACGATGCTGTTTGCCGACGATGCCACCATGCGCCGCGGCGGTATCGGCCGCGTGACGCGTGCCGTCAACGCCCAAGGCGAGGCAGTGGCGCTCAAGCAGCTCATCTTGCCGACGCGCGATGAGTTTGATGACGATGCCGCTCACGAGGCGCTGGTCGCCAAGTTCAAGGCGGCGTTTCGCGAGGAATACGAATGCCATCGCGCCCTTTCGGGCCTTAAGGGCTTTCCCCGCCTCTATGGCTGGGGCGAGGTCGACGGTGTGCCTGCAATTGTCATGGAATGGGTCGAGGGCGAGACACTTGCCCGCTTGCGTTCGCGACTCGCCGTGGACGATGCCGGACGCCTGTCGCCGCTTGTGGCGGCGCGTCTGGGTCGCGACCTGTTCGATCTGCTCTGCCGTATGAGTCTGGTGGGCGAGGGCTTTGTCCATCGCGATATCTCGCCCGCTAATATTATGGTGCGTACGGCGCGTCTACCGCTTGACCGGCAGCTTGCCGAGGGCACCTTTGACCTGTGCCTGATCGACTTTGGCTCGTCGCTGGCGCTTGAGCCTGCGTCGGCCGTGGCCGGTACCGGCGGCAAGGCGTCGTTTACGGAGCGTTATGCGACGCTGCGTCGCGCGACGGTGGCCTACGCTCCGCCCGAGATGCTCACCGACGATATTCCCGACCTGCGCGCTTTGCGTATGTCGCCGGCGATTGACGTCTATGCCGCGGCAAGCACGGTTTACGAGCTCATTGCCGGCGTCGCGCCATACGAAGCCGCGCCGAGCACTTCGGGCACCTCGGGTTCGCGCAAAAAGACGCGTGACATCGCCAGCCCCTACCGTCTCAAGATGGACACGCGGCCCGACTATCCCATTGGTGCCCATGCGCCCGGTTGCGATTTGACTCAGCTGCTTCGTCGTGAGCCCGATGTGGCGCTCGCCGCGGCCGAGCAGGCCCAGCAGCTGGGGCTTGAGCCGGATTCCGAGGAGCTACGCGATGCGCTGGCGTTTGTCGATGCCCAGCTGTTCGACGTGGTGACGGCCTGTCTGTCCAGCCATCAAAAAGATCGTCCCGAGCCGGCGGCGGTCGAGGCGGCGCTCTCGGCGTTTTGTGACCACTATGCGCAAAATGTCGGTCGTTCGCTCCGCGGCGAGCCGCTCACGCCGTGCCCCATGGATGCGTCCGGCCGCGCGGTTCGTCGCGCGCTGATGGTCGGCGCGACGGTCGCCTGTGGCGTGGTTTGGGCTGTGGTCGTGGTTTCGGCCGCGCTGCTGGCGTCGGGCGCTCGCGTGACGGCGACTTTGGGATCGCTCGTGTGGTCTGGGTCGCTACCGGGTATTATTGCCGCACTGGCGTTGGCGCTGCCCGGCATAGCCGGCGTTGCCGCGGGGGCACTTGCGCGTGATCGGCGCTCGGGGTTCCTGCAGGGTGTGCTTGCGCTTTCTGCCTGCGAGGTTCCGGTGCTGGTTGTGGCTGCATGTAGCGTTTTTTCCCAACGCGCCGTGATGGGCGGCCTTGTTGCCGCTCTGGTTGCAACCTATACGCTTACATGGTTTTTGCTTGCGATGGGCTTTGCCTTTGAACTTCCCGTTTCGGCACCGCGACGCACAAAAGCCCAGATGGCGACTCCGCTTGCCGGTGGAGCCGCAGCTGCCCGTACTTTTGGCGGACCTGTCGAAGTATCGTCCGATTCTATTTCTACGACCAAGGAGGCCTAGGTCATGGCATCTCAAGTTGAGCTCACCCCATGCGGGGCCATGTTTGACATCTTTAAGCGCGCGGCGCATCTGAGCCATATCGAGCTGTGCGGCTTGGTGCTTTCGTCCCGTCCGCTCGCCGACGGCCGCAGCCCGCAGAGCCGAGCCGCCGATCGCTCTTGGGTTTCCCGCTTTATCGTTCGCGCGCCGGTCGGCACGCTTCAGCAGCGCTACTTTGCCGAATACGGTACCTCGGCTGCGCGTATTATGTCGCAACTGGCCCTGCGCCAGCGCAATCCCATGGACTCCACGGCTGTGATCAATATGGTGTGCGGTCCTGCAGGTGAACCGATGGTACGCGCGCTCGAAGAGTGCCACCAGGACACGAATCTCTATCGCAACGCGCTCGATCGCCTGTCCCAGGCGGCGGAACTCATGCCCGCCGAGCGCGCCGAGGCCGTGCTGGTGCTGTTTGTCGCCGTCGGTTGTTCGGCGGATGTGCGGTCCTCGGTGAACTATGCCATCGACTACGCGCACGCGACCTGTGGCGGAGGCACCTCCACGCCGCGTTCGCTTGGCATGTCGATGACCGCGGGCGAACGCGAACCCGCCCCGGCGCACCCCTTGGGCTTGCTGCGCGTACAAAACAGTTTTGTCGTGAGCGCCCCGCGCTGGATTCAGCCGAGTGAGCAGGGTGTTGAGATTGGCGCGCTGGCTACTGGTGAGGGCGATATTACCGACGTCGGCGACGATGTCTCGGCCCGCCATGCCCATATCTGGTGCGATGCTCAAAATATCTGGCACGTCGAGGACTTGTCGTCCACCAACGGAACCGTGGTGGTAAACGGGGCCACGCGCGTCTGCATTCAGGTCGAGCCCGG
>DBFOIV010000175.1:0-15567 GCA_048489175.1 Collinsella sp.
TGGATGACATGTGCAGAAACTCTGGTCGGAGCCAAAATACCTGTTGACTCGTACGGCGAGCGGGGTAATATGGACGGGTTACTTGCAGAGCCCCGTGAATCTCTGTAACAACACGTACTGTACATGGAGGAGTCTAAGTGATTTCGAAATCGACTCACTACGCCAAGCAGGGCGAGGTCCAGCGCAACTGGGTTCTCGTCGACGCCGATGGTGCTGTCCTGGGCCGTCTTGCCACCCAGATCGCAATGATCCTGCGCGGTAAGAACAAGCCCCAGTTCACGCCCAACAGCGACTGCGGCGACTTCGTTGTCGTCATCAACGCCGATAAGGTCCAGCTTACCGGTAACAAGGCCGACACGAAGACCTATTATCGCCACAGCGGCTACAACGGCGGCCTCAAGGCTGAGAGCTTCCGCCAGGCTATGGAGAAGCACCCGGAGAAGGTCATCGAGCGCGCCGTTCGCGGTATGCTGCCCAAGACCACCCTCGGCCGTGCCCAGATGACCAAGCTTAAGGTCTACGCTGGTGCCGAGCATCCGCATGCTGCCCAGAACCCCACGAAGATTGAGCTGGAGGCTTAAAGATGGCTGAGAACACCGTTGTTTACCAGGGTACCGGCCGTCGTAAGAACGCCGTCGCCCGCGTCCGTCTCGTCCCCGGCACCGGCAAGGTGACCATCAACAAGCGTGACGCCGAGCAGTATTTCGGCCGTCATCAGCTCGTTGAGAACGCCCTTGCTCCCTTCAAGGTGACCGACACCGCCGGTCAGTTCGACGTTATCGCTCTGTGCGATGGCGGCGGCATCTCCGGTCAGTCCGGCGCTCTGCGCCTGGGCATTGCTCGCGCTCTTCTGAACGCCGGCGACTACCGTGCTGACCTCAAGAAGGCCGGTTTCCTTACGCGCGATGCTCGCGTGGTCGAGCGCAAGAAGTACGGCCTCAAGAAGGCCCGCCGCGCTCCCCAGTTCTCCAAGCGCTAAGGTTTTATCTCCTTTCGAGATACAATGTACAAGCGGGGCCTGCCGATTCCTCGGCGGGTTCCGCTTTTCTTTTTCGACTAGGGCGGGCGGTTGCATATCGCCTGCTAGGGAAGGAGCGATCCTATGCCCCATAACATCTTCGGTACCGATGGCGTCCGTGGCGTCGCCAACGCCGATCTTTCGTGCGACCTCGCGTTTCGCCTGGGCCGCGCGGCGACCAAGTTTCTTGGTCCGGACATCTGCATCGGCCGTGACACGCGCCTTTCGGGCACCATGCTCGAGAGCGCTCTGACCGCCGGCATTATGGCCGAGGGCGGCCGCCCGCACTGCTGCGGCGTCATTCCTACGCCGGCCGTGGCGCTGCTCACCGTCCAAAACGAGCTCGATGGCGGCATCGTCATCTCCGCTTCGCACAATCCGCCGGAGTTCAATGGCATCAAGTTCTTTAGCCGCAAGGGCATGAAGCTTCCCGATGCTGTCGAGGAAGAGATCAGCGCCTGGGTCATGTCCGAGGAAGCCATGGCTGCCGACACGCTGCCGACCGGTGCCGGCGTGGGCCACATTATTAAGATGAAGGACGCTCGCAAGGCATACGTCGACCACGCCATCGATACGCTTGATGGCCTGAGGCTCGACGGCCTGGTCGTTGCCGTCGACTGCGGCCACGGTGCTTCTTGCCAGACCACGCCCGCCGCGCTGCAGCGCCTGGGTGCTACGGTCCATGCCATCAACACTGATTATTGCGGCACCGACATTAACGTTGAGTGCGGCTCTACGCACCTCGAGCCCCTGCGCGAGCTCGTGCTGCGCACCCATGCTGATATCGGCCTGGCCCACGACGGCGACGCCGACCGCGTGCTGTTCGTGGACAGCGAGGGCAATGAGATCGACGGTGACTACATCCTGGCTATCTGCGGTTCTGACCTCGCCGCTCGCGGCAAGCTCGCCAACTCCGAGATCGTCTCGACCGTCATGTGCAACCTGGGCTTCTCCATCGCTATGAAGGAGCAGGGCTTCGAGATGGTCCAGACCGCCGTGGGTGACCGCTACGTTCTGGAGCGCATGCTCGCGGACGGCGCCGTCATCGGCGGCGAACAGTCCGGCCACATCATCTTCCTGGAGCACAACACCACCGGTGACGGCCTGGTGACGGCTCTGCAGCTGCTGGCCGTGCTCAAGCGCACCGGTCGTACCCTCACCGATCTTGCCGGCATCATGAAGAAGTACCCGCAGGTACTCGTCAACGTGCATTCCGACAACAAGGCTGGTCTGGACGATTGCCAGCCCATCTGGGATGCTGTCGCTGCTGCCGAGAAGGAGCTTGACGGCCGCGGTCGCATTCTGGTGCGCCCGAGCGGTACCGAGCCGCTGGTCCGCGTGATGGCCGAGGCCGAGACGCACGAGCTGACCCAGCGCGTTGTCGACGACATCGTCGAGGTTGTCAAGCGCGAACTTCCCTAATGGTCAAAAACCGGTGCCAAGTGGTAAACTGTTAAGGTTATTTTGATTGATTGGTATGTTCGAGGGGGAGCATGTTCACTAAAGTCCTAAGGTCTTTTGGTATGCGTGGTCGAGTCCTTACGCTGGATGCTCCCATCTCGGGCGACGTCATTCCGCTTTCCGAGGTAAACGACCAGACGTTTGCCACCGGCCTTTTGGGCCAGGGCGTGGCGATTCGGCCCACCGGAACGCGTGTGATCGCGCCGGCTGATGCCAAGGTTGAGGCTATTTTTCCCACGGGACACGCTGTTGCGCTTAACACGGTCGATGGCTTGGACGTGCTCATCCACGTTGGTTTGGACACTGTTCAGCTCGAGGGCAAGCACTTTACCGTACATGCGCAAGTGGGCGACATCGTCCATAAGGGCGATGTACTCATTGAGTTCGATCGCGAGGCAATTGCTGCCGAGGGCTACGATGTGACGGTTCCCATCTTGGTGTGCAACTCCGTTGAGTTCTCAAGCATCAAGGGCTCCGTTGGCGTGCATGTCGAAGAGATGGACCAACTCATCGTTGCTCGCGAGCGCTAGCAAGTGCACGTGGCCATTAGCCTACAATTCAAACACGTTTACGGAGGGCGCCCTTGAAAGAGGACGCCCTCCGTGGCAAGATGGGATTTGTCCGAAGCTAAAAGGCTTTGGGTCACCGTGGACGGGCAGGGGCCTCGACGCGGTTAGACACGAGACACATACATTACGCGACCTCGCCCTGGTGGCCGCACACGTTGGTTGCGGCCGACGCGGGCCGCGGGCAAGTGCTTGTAAGGGAGCCTTGCCTCTCTTGTACGAGAAAGGACGCGTAATGAAGATCATTAAAGCTAAAGACTACGAGGATATGAGCCGCAAGGCCGCTAATATCATCTCGGCCCAGGTTATCCTCAAGCCCGACTGTGTGCTGGGCCTTGCCACCGGCTCCACCCCGATCGGTGCCTACAAGCAGCTCGCTGCTTGGTACAAGAAGGGTGACGTCGACTTTGCCGAGGTCAGCACCTACAACCTGGACGAGTATCGCGGCCTTTCGCACGACGATCCCCAGAGCTATCACTACTTCATGCGCGAGAACTTCTTCGATCACATCAACATCGACCTGAACAACACGCATGTGCCCGATGGCTCCAACCCCGACGCCGCTGCTGCCTGCTCTGAGTACGACAAGATTGTCGCCGACGCCGGTTACCCGGATCTGCAGCTGCTCGGCATCGGCAACAACGGCCACATCGGCTTCAACGAGCCCGATGACCACTTCTCCAAGGGCACGCACTGCGTCGACCTCACCGAGAGCACCATTCAGGCCAACAGCCGCCTGTTCGACAGCATCGACGATGTTCCCCGTCAGGCCTACACCATGGGTACCCAGACCATCATGTATGCCCGCATGATCCTGGTCGTCGCCAACGGCGAGGCCAAGGCTCAGGCCGTGCATGACATGTGCTATGGTCCGGTTACGCCCGAGTGCCCGGCTTCGATCCTGCAGCTGCACACCAACTGCGTTGTCGTTGCCGACGAGGCCGCCCTTTCGCTCTGCGAGTAGCGCGAATCCTGCAGCTCGACATAGCCTTGCCTAAGGCCTCCGCTTTGCGGGGGCCTTTTTGCTATCCCTGTCCGCCCACTTGACCAAAATCTTGCCGCAAGCTTGACGAACGCCAGATGTCCAACAGCTTGATTCATTCCATACCAGATTCTATGCAAAAATGCCACTAGAAGGTCGTAGACGGTAGCGGGTGCTAGGCGAGTTGAATGACATGGCTGAACCTTGTTCATCTGCGTTACACTGCCGCTTAGATGGGACAAGCTGACAAGCTCATTTACCTGCTTAAAGACCGATTAGTCGGGGGATTAATAACAATCGGCCCTCGCTGTACAAAAACTTGCCGCTTGCGTACCAAAAGACAACCTAAAACACAAGGTCGCTCTATTCATAGCGCGGCTTGTATGGTCTTGCGGCTACAGTGTCCATACGGTCGAGTTGAGGAGCGGGCATGGTAAATGATTTGAGCGGTATAGACGAGCTCGAGCTGATGCCGCTGGGCGGAGGCTATATGGTGCGACGCGAACGCTTGATGAATGAGCTTATCGCCAAGGGCCGAAAGGTCGGCATCGTGGTTCTTTATGCGCCCGACGGGTTTGGGAAGACCTCGGTGCTGCTGCAGTACACCCATGAGGTTAAATGCGACCCGACGCGAGGCCCCGTGCGGATTATCGAGGCCGATCGCGCCACTGGGCGCGAGGTGTTTATGCAGCTCGAGGTGGTTACCGAAGAACTCAAAGACAAACCGCACTCTCTTATCGCGATTGATAATGTGCCAAACCTCGATCAGCACGATACCGAAGACCTCATCGACAGGATTCGCGGCCTGCGCGCTATGGGGGTAGGGGTCTTTATCTCCTGCCGTCCTTCAAATCGTCAGCTGATTCATGGGCTGGGCGATTCGGTTAAGATCAATGCGCAGATGCTCAAGGTGCATGCCTATGAGTATTCGGCGTGGGCATCGGCGTTTTCGATCAGCACATCGCTCGACTTCTATCAGCTCACGCAGGGCGTGCCCGAGCTCGTTTCGGCATTGCAGACGGGTCTGTATGGCCAAGGCGACGTAGCCGGTCTGCTCGAAAACGAGATTGTCAACGTATATGGCGCGGCACTTGCCGATCTGGCTTCGCTCGACAATAATGCGCTGTTTTGCGTGGCATGTCTCATGGTTTTGATGGGCGAGGGCAATATCGCAGAACTCGAGGCCTGTGGGGTGAGGCTGTCGATGGTCGACCAGTCCTATTTTGTGCGCGACTACCCGATCTTTGGCTTGGATCCCGCCGAGCGGAGTTTTACGTGTCTGGGCACGGAGGATAACGGACGCTTGCGCTTGCGTAAGTTGGTGGCCGAGGTTCGCCCCGAACTTGTTCCGAGGGCGGCCCGGATTTTGCTTAAGGCGGGCCGATGCGATGCGGCGATGGGCCTGGCGGACGCCTTTTTGGACCGTGAAGCGGTCCTTGAACTTGCTGGGCAGTATGGGGTCGATCTGGCTCTGACGGGGCACGGGGCCGATATCTGCCGAGCGGCGCTGGGCACGATCGATGCCGACGATCCGGCTCCAGAGCCAACGCCTGCCGAAGCGCTTGGCGTATATCTGGCAGCGGTCAGCGTGTCCAATACAAAGCTCGCTCGCTATATGGCATCGGTCGTCGAACGCGGGGGCGAACGGGCGGCCTGCGAAATAGACCCTGTTTCATGGAGGGTGGCCCAGACGCTGACGGCTGTTTGCTATGGGGACAACGGGCTTGGGCTTCCTACGAACCTGGCCGTGCCAGAAATAGAGACGTCCCATACCGCACTCGATATGTTGTCTGCGCATATCGAGGTCAAACGCTGTCTGACCGAGCGGGGAAATGACGGCGGCGTTCTACAACAGCTCAAAACGAGCAAGGCCTACGACTGCGAGCTCGACATCGCGGGGATTGTTATACGAGCCGACAGCATGCTGGTGGAGCTCTTTGACGGGTCGTTTTCGGGAACCGATGAACGCGACGACGAGATGGCGCTGGTGCGGGAGGCACTCGACGTACGTGGGCTTAAGGCGATGGCTATCTGGGTGCGCATGGTGTTGGCGGCACGGCGGCTCCTTTCCGGCTTGCCGGTAACCGACGATGCGGCGTTCAACGAGCTCGATCGTTTTGCCGTGCGCATGCGCGACAACCAGATTCAGCTGTTTGGCCTGTTGCTAGAAGGCTGGCAGTCGCTGGCAGAGGGACGGCCGGTTAATGCAAAGTTCCGTGCGGTCCAAGTGCTCAAACTTGCCGAGGAGTCGATTGCGTACATGCGCGATAACGCATTGCTGCTGGAGCGTGCGGCATATCTGCGTAACACCTCGATGGTTTCGGTGCGCGAGGAAGCGGAGTTGCTCGATATAAGCCAGACGCAGGTTGGTGGAGCGGAGGCCTGGATGGTGGCGCTGCATTTGGCCTGTGCGGCCCGAGACAGCGATCTTGCGGCCTGGATGTCCATGAATCGTGCGGGGATTCTAGAGCCATCGTATCGGCTCTTTGCGCGCCTTGCCATGCATTGTCTGGGCGAGCCGGCGGGCAGGATACGCAAGAAGCTTCCCGTGCGCGAGCTGTCGCGGTACTCGCTGCGCGACGATTTGGAAGGAGAGGGCGAGCGCCTGTTCCAGGCCGGCGAGGTTGAAGCCGTTGATACCATCGACCATATCGAGATTCGCATGTTTGGTGCGTTTCGCGCCGAGCGCGATGGGTTTCCCATCACGGACAAAATGTGGCGCCGCAAGAAGGCGGCGACGCTTGCCGAGCGGCTTGCGCTGGGCATGGATGCGCTCGTCGATCGTGAGACGCTGGCCATGGAGCTGTGGCCCCATGCCGAGTTTAATAGCGCCCGCAACAACCTGTACTCGACGATATCGCGCTTGCGGTCGGCTTTGGGACCGACGCCGGATGGCAAGTCGTGCGTGCTCATCCAAAATGAATGCATTGGGCTCAACGGCGACTACGTCAAGACCGATGTACGGCTGTTTGATCAGATAAGCCGCGAGGTTTTGGGAAATCGCACGGGTGCGCGCGGGCCCCATTTAGTTGAGCTGTGCCTTAAGATTGAGCAGCTTTATGCCGGACCGCTGTATGTTCCCAATGGCTGTAATCCCACCTACTTTTTGCGCATGCGGCGCATTATGCAGTCAAAGTACATCGATTGCATGATTAAGGGAGCAAATGCCGCTCTAGAAGAAAACGATCTGCAGTCGGCGATTTGGCTGGCGGAGTCGGGGCTTCGACAGGAAACGGCGCGTGAGGATATGGTGCTCTGCGCCATGCGCGTCTACAGTGCGGCGGGGCGGCGGCGCGATATCGTCGAGCTGTACAGCGGGCATATGCACCATCTGAGGGAGCAGGTCAATGGCGTGCCCGAGCCCGAGACGCGGCGTCTATACGAGCGCTTGGTGGAGGGGCGGCTCAATCGCGTGCTGGTCGAGCGATAAAAAACGGGCGACCGAAGTACTTGGGCACCCGTAAGCTTGCTATGTGTTGGCTCGCCGGATCATTGACTCTTAGACGAGCTTGATCTTCTCGATGTCCTTGCGCGAGGACTCGCGATACAGCGAGAACTTGCGGCCGATGACCTGGACGACCTCGGCGTGGCAGCGCTCAGCGAGCTCTTCGGCGGCTTCGCGGGCGGAAAGGCTGGAGCCATCGAGCACGGAGCACTTAACGAGCTCGTGCTTCTCCAGGTAGGCGACCGTCTGCTCGACGGTGCCCTCGTTGACGTCGGACTTGCCGATGATGATGGCGGGGTTGAGGTGATGGGCCATGCTGCGAAGCTGCTTGACCTGGGCTCCTGTCAGTGCCATGGGTTCTCGCTTTCTATGTATGGGGCGCCCCACGATGGGGCCTTAATCTACGTGAGCTGTCCCACGATAGCGCAGGAACGGTGCGGTGTGGAGCGCGTTTGCCCAGTTCAAAAAGAATGCGGATGCCGAGTGAGTGGGCGGTGCGGGCTGCGAACAGGCTATGAGCTGGGCGCAGAGACCGGCTCCCATGCAATAAACGCCCAACGAACCTTGCGGACGTGGTCGAGCATGTAGCGTCCCTGCGGCACACCCTTGGAGCCCGGCTCACCGGCATGGGGGTTCTCAATCATGTGTTGAGCGATGTAGTCGCGCAGGCGGTCGATCTTATCCTCGTTGCCATGCTCGAGCATACGGGAAAAATCCGCTACGCCCGCCTCAAGGCTATCGAAGGTGTCGCGACGGGGCGATTCAAAATACGTGACCTGCGGCAGCGCACCCATCTGAATAAGGATGTTAAAGGCATACACAAAGCCATTACTGCAGGTAACCGAGGCACCGATGGCGTTCATCAAGTGCAGATCATAGCGCGGGCTGGAGTTGGCGACCATCGTGACAGCACAACGACGACGAGCCGTACGATCAAGCTTGGCAAGCGCGCCTTTTAGATTGGTCGTCGTAACCGACCGACTGGCAAAGGCGACATCCACCGCCTTCGCGACCGGTCCAACCAAATCCCAATCATCATCCCAAGCAAGCTCAAGCGGCGTTATGCGCCTTTCGAGTCCGTAGTACTCAATGCCGGCATCAAGCGTGCCCAGCATAGCGGGGGAGAAGTCGGCAGCAATCACAGGATGCCCAGCCTGAGCAAGCGGAATAGCAATCGACCCAGCCCCACATCCCATATCCAGCGCCGACTCACCAGGCTCAAGAGCCAGCAATTTCATAAAATCCCGGGCATACGGAGCAGTCTCCAGTGGACGAAAATGCCGAGCCCGCTTATCCCATTCAAAAGAATCATCAGCCCGATGCCGAGCGGCCTGCAGACGCATCCATTCGCCATTCCAATCCGCAGAAAGCAGCTCAGAACGAGTATCCCCATCAACCACGGGCCAACCTCCTACCAACAAAAAAGCGACTCCCCCCAAAAGAAGAGCCGCAACCAGCATATATCAGAAAGAACCGTTCCAACGCCAAACCGCCCTCACAACCAAGGCGGGCAGGAGCGAAGCGACTGCCATACGGGATAGAACCCAACTGAGGTCCCGTTGTGCGGGAGCCCCGGGGAGGGCAAATATATAAGGTCGATCGCGAGTTCCGCACGAGCCGGAGAGCACTTAATGTGCTCTCCGTGCGAGTCAGGACTGTCCGAGCAGGCGACCTTATATATTTGCCCTCCCCGGGGCTCCTCGCCCGAACCCCTCAGCTAGTTCTTGAGCGAGTTCAGCGGTGCCGGGAAGCGTCCACCGCGGTGGGCAAGCACGGTGCCGGCGTTGGGGTTTACCGGCATGATGGGCGCACGGCCGAACAAGCCACCGTACTCGACGCAGTCGCCCACGCCCTTGCCGATGGCGGGAATCACGCGGACGGCCGTGGTCTTGTTGTTGATGACGCCGATGGCCATCTCGTCGGCGATGATGCCGGCGATGGTCTCGACCGGAGTGTCGCCAGGGATGGCAATCATGTCCAGGCCAACGGAGCACACGCAGGTCATGGCCTCGAGCTTCTCGAGCGAAAGCGCACCGGCCTCGACGGCGGCGATCATGCCGGCATCCTCGGACACGGGAATGAAAGCGCCCGAGAGACCGCCCACGCTGGAACTGGCCATGACGCCGCCCTTCTTGACGGCATCGTTGAGCATGGCGAGCGCGCAGGTCGTGCCGGGGCCACCGCAGGTGCCCACGCCGATGATCTCGAGGATGCGCGCGACGGAGTCGCCGATGGCAGGCGTGGGAGCCAGCGACAGGTCGACAATGCCCTTCTCGACACCCAGGCGATGGGCGGCCTCGCGGCTCATGAGCTCGCCGGCGCGGGTGATCTTAAAGGCGGTCTGCTTAATCTTTTCGGCGACTTCCATCATCGATGCGGAATCGGGCAGCGTCTCCAGGGCTGCGGCCATAACGCCGGGGCCTGAGACGCCTACGTTGATGACGGCGTCGGCCTCGCCACCGCCGTGGACGGCGCCCGCCATAAACGGGGAGTCCTCGACCATGTTGGCAAAGCAGACAAATTTGGAAGCGCCGACGGAATCCTGGTCGGCCGTGAGCTTGGCGGCATCGATGATGGTCTGGGCGGCCATGAGCACAGCGTCCATGTTGATGCCGGCACGCAGGCTGGCGACGTTGACGCTGGAGCAGACGCGGCTGGTGGTGGCGAGCGCCTGCGGGATGGACTGGATGACGCGGCGGTCGGCGTCGCCGATGCCCTTCTGGACGAGTGCGGAGAAGCCACCCAGGTAGTCGATGCCGAGGGTCTCGGCCGCGCGGTCGAGGGCATGCGCGATGGGGGTGAGGTCCTCATCCTTGCAGCACGCGGCGATCTGCGCCACCGGGGTGACGGAGACGCGCTTGTTGACGATAGGGATGCCGTACTCGCGCTCGAGGTTCTCGGCGGTCTCGACCAGATGCTCAGCCGTGTGCGTCACGTGGTCGTAGATCTTCGTGCACATGCGGTCGAGGTTCTCGTCGCCGCAACCCATGAGCGAAACACCCATGGTGATGGTCCTGATGTCGAGGTTCTGCTCCTCAACCATGCCGCGGGTTTCCGCGATTTCTGCGGGCGTGATCGCCATCCTTGCGCTCCTATCTGCCAAAACGAGCATAGTCTTATCTATTTTAACGTGCCGCACGTGCCAAGTGGCGCATGCGGCACGTTTTGGTGCTCGGTTGTTTCCGTTGTGTTACTGCCCAAAGACCTCTTCGGCGATACGAGCGCTTTCGGCGGCGTCCTTGGCGTAGTAGTCCGCGCCGATCTGCTTGGCGTATTCGGGGGTGAGCACGGCGCCGCCTACGATGATTTTGACGCCCGGCACCTCGGCATGAAGCAGCTTGATGGTCTCCTCCATGGCGACGACCGTGGTAGTCATAAGCGCCGAGAGGCCGACGAGCTTAATGTCACGCTCCTGCACGGTCTTGAGCACCTCTTGCGGGTCGACGTCGCGGCCTAGGTCAAAGACGGTGTAGCCGTAGTTATCGAGCAGCATCTTGACGATGTTCTTGCCAATATCGTGGATGTCGCCCTTGACGGTGGCCACGCAGATCTTGCCCTTGTCGGCGATCTCGCCGGCGGGCATTAGGCGCTTGATGGTGTCGAAGCCCACGCGTGCGGCCTCGGCCGAAGCCATAAGCTGCGGCAAGAAGAACTTGCCCTGGTCAAAGAGGACGCCGACCTCGTCGAGGGCGGGGATAAAGTGATTGTTGATGAGGTCCATAGCGTCGTGGTCTGTCAGCAGACGCTCGGTCTCGGCAGCGATCTCGCCTTTGCGGCCCGAGACGACCATGCGACGAATCGGGTCGTCGTTGCCGTCGGTGCCGGCGGTGCCAGCAGCGGGCGCGGCATCACTCGATGCGGCCTGGGCGGCTGCCGGGTTGGCGGCGATCTTGTACGGATCGGTCCAGCCGGCATAGCGCTCGATGTATCCGGTCGAGCCCTCGTCCTCAACGCTCAGGACGCGATAACTGTAGACGGTATCCATAAAGCGCTTGGAGCCCGGATTCATGATGGGGGCGTCCAGGCCCGCGCCAAAAGCGGCAGCCAAAAAGACCGAGCCCAGCAGCGGGCGGGCAGGCAGGCCAAAGCTGATGTTCGACACGCCGAGCGCGCATTTGACGCCCAAGCGCTCCTTGCACAGGGACATGGCGCGCAGGATCTGCTCGGCCTGGCGCTGGTTGGTCGAGGCGGTCATGACCAGGCAGTCGATGAGGATGCGGTCCGGGCCGATGCCGTAGCGGGCAGCCTCGGCCACGATGCGCTCGGCGATGTCGAAGCGGGCCTCGGCGGTATCGGGAATGCCGCCTTCGTCGAGCGTGAGGCCGACGACGTTGGTGCCGTAGTGGGCGACCAGCGGAAAGATCTCATCCATGATCTGCTGTTTGCCATTGACCGAGTTGATGATGGGCTTGCCGGCGTAGCGGCGCACGGCGGCCTCGACGGCGGCGGGGTCGGTGGAGTCGATCTGCAACGGCAGGAGCGTGGAGCCTTGGAGCTGCTCGGTGGCCTGTTGGATAATCTTGACCTCGTCGATCTCGGGCAGGCCCACGTTGACGTCCAGGATGTCGGCACCCTGCTCCTGCTGGCTGATGCCCTGGCTCACCACGTAGTCCAGATCGCCGTCGCGCAGGGCCTGCTGCAGGCGCTTTTTGCCGGTGGGATTGATGCGCTCGCCGATGACGGCGATTTTGTGGCCATCGCAGGGGAGGTCCACCACGGTCTGGGCGCTTGTGACCGACATGCTAGGCTTGCGGTGGCGCGGACTGGGCGTGTGGTTATCGATAAGCGTGCGCAGCGCTGCCATGTGCGCCGGCGTGGTGCCGCAGCAGCCGCCCACGACGCTCACGCCGTCCTCGATCATGCCGGCGACGGCCTTGGCGTATTCGGGTGCCTGGATATCAAAGACGGTATTGCCGTCATCGTCCACATGGGGGAGTCCCGCATTGGCCTGCACCATAACGGGTTTGTCGGTAACGGTGAGCATGCGCGCGGCGAGTCCTCGGAGCTCGGCCGGTCCCTGGCTGCAGTTGATGCCCAAAACGTCGGTGCCGATGGCGTCGAGCGTGATGGCGGCGACCTCGGGGCTCGTTCCCAGGAAGGTGCGACCGTCTTCCTCAAAGGTCATGGTGGCAAAGACGGGCAGGTCGGAGTTCTCGCGGCAGGCGAGGACCGCCGCCTTGATCTCGGCCAGGTCGGTCATGGTCTCGATAATAAAGAGGTCCACACCCGCGGTGACGCCGGCGCGCACCTCCTCGGCAAAGAGGTCGTAGGCCTCGTCAAAGCTGAGGGTGCCTAAGGGACGAAGCAGCGCGCCGATGGGGCCGATATCGCCGGCGACGTAGCGGGCGCCGGCCTCGCGGGCGCAGGTGACGGCCGCGGCAAAGACGTCTGCCACGGTGGCGGCACCGTCGAGCTTGTGGGCATTGGCGCCAAAGGTGTTGGCGGTGATCACATCGCAGCCGGCCTCGACATATTGACGTTGGATATCGGTGATAACCTGGGGCTCCTCAAAGTTGAGCAGCTCGGGCAGGGCGCCCGCCTTCATGCCAGCGGCCTGCAACATGGTGCCCATGCCGCCGTCGAACAGCAGGTGCCCCGTGCCCTCGATGGCCGCACGCAGGCGATCGTCCTTAATGCGCAGATCGTCGATTGTGCGCGTCTTGTACGTGGCGCCGTTGCGACGTGCGGCATCAACGGGTGCCGCCAATGCAGTGCCGTCAGAATCATGAGTGATAAGTATGTTTGAGCTATTCGCCATGTGCATCCATTTCGTCTAGAGCCCACTGAGGAATTTCTATTTGAAGAGATTTGTCGGGCTCGATATCTTCGATTCGCTTGTTGTAGTGGGCAAGAAGCCGTGCGACATTTAATCGAATTAGGCCTCGCTTGTAGAACGATAACTCTTCAATATTGATGCCGATAAACGATTCGAGCGCGATAACCTGTACGCGATTGCCGAGTCCCTCACTTTCGAACAGTCCGTAAGCGAAGGAAACTTTATCGTGGGGGACAACGACGATGGGCCGAATGCCATTTCGAATGTTATCTCGGCATCGATCGGTCAATTTGGCCATTGGCGATACAGTCACATGAAATGCAGCATCATTGATTTGGAAATCGCCAGAACGGTCTGTCTGCTGGTCGGCGGCGTTTGAGTTGTCCTTTCCGATTTCTATGGTTGGAAATAACATCTCTAGTTTTGCACCTACCAGGTGCTGTGCGACGGTGCCCGTTGGCTTATCGGACCGTAGGCTTGCTTCGGCTAGGATATCATCGACAATGACAGAAATTGGTTTTTGAAGATCGATTTCGACTTTGATTCTCTGCCGGTTAAAGAAATCAACCTGGATTCGCTCGACGAAGAAATTGGCGATTGCATTCGCAGCTTCAAGACGAGTGTCTTCGCAAGTGTCACTGGGTAGGGCAGAGTTGATAATTGTGGCAAGCTCAAGCGCCATCGGGAGTGTGCCGCGTGAGGTTCTGCCGCCCTCTGATGCGAAGGCACGCGTTTCCCCATGTCTGGCTAAAACTGTTTTGATGCATGCTCCACTTAGGCCTCGTACTTGGCTCCCCTTGTCCGATTGCACATAATCGTCGGTGAGCGGAAAACGGTTTTGCAACAGCTCGCTTATGCCTATGCCAACCGCCATGACGTTACGGTTGACGTTGCCTCGCTTGTTGCGCTTGGATTCGTACCAGAGTTCAATGGCATCCAAGATGTCTTTATCGGGCTCGCTCAAGGAGCAATTGGTCATTTCCATTATTGTCCACTCCGTTCCTTGAAGACATAAGCGCGGGTTTGACTGCATTTTTTATAAGCCAAGTGACAACTGGCACGGCAACTGCATCGCCGAATGCGTAGCGAATCTGAGCATCCGAGAAGCCGCTAAACTGACATGAGTCAACACCTTGGAGACGGGCATATTCAGTTCCAGTCATCCAGCGAACTTCTATCTTTCCGTTTTCGCATATAACGACTGCCTGTCTTGATGAGCCGCCGCGAGCCGTTCTTAGACATCCGGCAATTTCTTCTTCACGGATTTCCCAGCGCACAACGCCCGATCGCGTGCGACGGTAAGCAGTGCGAACAATTTTTTCTTTGGCATTTAAGAAGCGCTGAAGGCGCTCTGCTTGATGCGGTGCAAGTGAGTCGATAAATGCTTGTACTTGGTTTTTGTTCCACCAACGCTTGTCGTTCTCGGGAATATTTTCAACAACCGTTGCAAGGCCCGTCATGCGAAGTGGACTTGGCTCGTTTAGGTGAGAGACGTGCGTAATGAGTGAAGGGTCGGAGTGAATCCAGGAGACCTTTTCAGGACGAAGCGAGGAATCGAGTCGGCTGTTGGGAAGAGGGTTTTTTAATCCGACGACAAACATGCGGGGGCGTGACTGGGGAAGCCAGTGCCGTGCATCGATAAAATAAGCGTCGCATGAATAGCCTAAACGATTAAATTCCTGGCAAACGAGTCTAAAGTCATCGCTGTTATTAGACGTGGCAAGGCCGATGACATTTTCGAGAACAAGTGCCCGCGGGGCACGATCGCTCATTCCTTCGATGGCCTTAATAAAGCCAAAGAACGCACTGGACTCTTTGCCAGAGATAAGTCCCTCCCTGTTTCCCGCGAGAGATAAGTTTGTGCAAGGGCTTGACGCCCATGCGATGTCGGCTTGGGGTATTAGGTCGGGGTCGAGTGTGTGAACATCCTGCTCGACTAGATGTTCATCGCCCCAACACTGGCTGTACATGGCGCATTTAGTATGGTCTATGTCATTTGCCCAGATTGTTTTGATTCCGGCTTTTGCCATGCCGGCACGAGCCAAGCCAATGCCTGAAAAAAACTCAAGCGCGGTTAGTTGTGGCGAGAACTGCAGAATGTTGTGCATGTACTGGCTTTCAGATAGTTGTTATTTGGCATCTAATGGTACCTGTTTGTGAGGACATCCGCTTACATACGGATGAGATTCCCTCGATACCGTGCCATCAATTGACATTTTATTCAGAATGCGAATAGCAGGTGGTGTGGGCGGCGCGGAAGCGGCAGTGCTCGCGCATGCGGCAGATATTGCAGGTGGGGCGGCTCTGGGCGTCGTGGAC
>DBFOIV010000176.1:0-4615 GCA_048489175.1 Collinsella sp.
TTTAATAAGCTGCTCGGGGGCCTTGTTGCTAATGGCCGGATGAATTTCTAGCCAACAGTATCGTCAGGCGTGGGCGAGGGGTCGGGAGTGGGCGTAGGCGTGGGCGCGGGCGTGCCGCCATCGCCGCCGGTCGAACCACCAGTGGAACCGCCCGTCGAACCACCGGTCGTACCGGTGCCGCCGGTGGTGTCGCCGCCCGTAGTCTCGGTGGTCGTGGTCGTCGTGGTAGTCGTCGTGGTGGTTTCCTCTTCGTCCTCGTTCTCGTCCTTGTCGTCGATCTCCGTCTTCTTGGTGTTGTTGGTGCCGTAGAACTTCCAGACGCTGTTGTTCTTGTAGGTGGGCGCCGTTCCGGTCGCAAACTCCTCGCGCTCGGTACCGGTCAGAACGGTGTTCATAAACCGCTTAAAGACAGGCAGGTTGGTGCTGTCGCCCAGCAGGTCCGTGCCGTATTTTTGGATGGGGATCTCGCCCGCGGAATAGCCGGTCCACAGGGCGCACGCCAGCTGCGGGGTATAGCCGCAGAACCACAGGTTGGTGGTGTTGTCGGTGGTGCCCGTTTTGCCGGCATAGGGCTGGTTGACGCTCAGGGCGCCGGCAGCACCCGTACCGCCGCCCTTCATGACGCCGGACAGAACATCGGTGACCGCGGCGGCCTCGCCCTCGGTAAGCACCTGTGAGGGATTGTCGGTGTGCTGGTACAGCACCGAACCGGTACGAGAGTCAATCTCGGTGATGGCGATCGGCTGGCGATAGTAGCCGCCGTTGGCAAACGTCGCGTAGGCGGCGGCCATCTCGAGCGGCGAGATCGAGCCGGTGCCGAGGGTCATGACGGGAACGTCCTCGATGTTGTTCTTGGCGGGATCGATGCCGAGCTTTTTGACGAGCGAGATGATCTTGCTGTTGCCGACGGCTTCCGCCACCTGGATGTAGCCGGTGTTGGAGGAGTATGCCGTTGCCTGCTTAAGCGTGATGTTGCCATAGCTATGGTTGGCGTAGTTTTGGACCTCGGTCGTGGTGCCCTTGGCCTTGAGCGGCGAGTTGCAGTTGAGGGTGACGTTGGGGTTCATGCCGTTTTGGATGGCAGTTGCCAGCGTAAAGGCCTTAAAGGTGGAGCCGACGGGACGCTTGGCCGTGGCATGGTTTACGTGGTTCTCGTCGGCGTTGTAGTCATAGCCGCCCACCATGCACTTGATGTAGCCGGTCTTGGGGTCGACGACGACCATGCCCATGTCCAGGCCGTCGAGTGAGAGCGTGTCGAGCTGCTCGCGGACGGCATTCTCTGCCACCTGCTGCATCGTGGGGTCGATGGTGGTCTTGACGGTCAGGCCGCCCTTAAAGAGCACGTCGGTCGAGAACTCCTGCTCCAGCAGCTGCTTAACATAGGCGACAAAGTAGGGCTGCGAGTATACGTCGACGCCGCTGCCCGAAATCTCGGTCACGTTGAGGGTGATGGGCTCGGCCTGTGCGGCATCGTGCTCCTCCTGCGTAATGTGGCCCAGGCGCAACATGTTGTCGAGGACCTTGTTGCGACGGGACAGCGCCAGGTCGGGGTTGACCGTGGGGTCGTACTGCGAGGGCGAGTTGGGAAGGCCGATCAACAGGGCAGCCTCGCTGAGGGTGAGGTCGGCGGCGCTCTTGGACAGATAGGTCTCGGCTGCGGCCTCGATGCCGTAGGCGCCGTGGCCGTAATAGATGGTGTTGAGGTACATCATGAGGATCTCGTCTTTGGAGTACATGTCCTCCATCTTGACGGCGATGTAGGCCTCGCGCACCTTACGCTCGATGGTCGAGTCGAACTGCTCCTCCTGCAGGATGGTGTTGCGCACCAGCTGCTGGGTGATAGTCGAGGCGCCTTCGTGCCCGCCGCCGAGGGTTGCCACCGCAGCACGCGCGATACCCCACAGGTCGATACCGCCGTGCTCGTAGAAGCGCTCGTCCTCGACGTCAACGGTGCCCTGCAGCACGTAGGGGGAGACCTCGTCCTTGGTGATGGACTTGCGGTTTTGCGTGTAGAAGCTCGCGATCTTGTTGCCGTTGCAGTCGACGATCTCGGTGGGCTCGCTCACCAGATACGCGTTGGCGTCGGTGTAGTCGGGCAGATCGGACAGCCAGCGGTTGACGTTGCCGACCATGCCGATGCCAAATGCCACGCCCGCAATCAGCAGAAAGCCCAAAAACGAGAGCAGGATTATGGGCAGAGCATGCGTCTTTGAACGGCTGCGTCCCTGTCGTTGGCGAGGACCCATATATTGACCTCCAGGTATGTCGTGCCGGACGGTGGATGTGCCGTCGAGGCAGGATGGACATAAGTTATTACACGATAAACCAAACGGGGCGCGCGAGGCCTCGTGTATGCTGGAAGACGGCATTTTTCAGAGTGAATGCATACCTTGGTAAGGAGTTTGCCGATGGCGATTCGGGCGATGGGGCCGAGCGGACAATACGAGACTGGATTGGATGCTGCCGGTGCGGCGCTGCCCGAGCTGCTGGCGCCGGCGGGCGGGCTCGACCAGATGCTTGCGGCCATCGCCGCGGGTGCCGATGCCATCTATGCGGGGTTGGGCGGCTTTAACGCCCGCGTGAGCGCGCATGGTTTTACGGATGACGAGTTTGCGCGCGGCTGCGCCGTGGCGCATGCCCATGGCGTGCGCGTGTACGTGACGCTCAACGTGTTCGTGTTTGACGATGAGCTGTCCGATGCGGTGGCGCTGGGAGCTCATGCACTGGAGCTGGGCGCCGATGCTCTGATTGTGGCCGATGCCGGGTTGGCCTGCGCGCTGCGCGCGGCGATTCCCGGGGTCGAGATTCACCTGTCCACGCAGGCGGGCGTTCATAGCGAAGGCGCCGTGCGGCTTGCCGCCGATGAGCTGGGGGTCGAGCGTGTGACGACGGCACGCGAGCTGACGGTCGACGAGATTGCGGCGCTATGTGCCACGGGCATGCCCATCGAGGTATTCTGCCACGGTGCGATTTGCATCGGCTATTCGGGGGCGTGCGAGTTCTCGGCCCTGCGGCGTGGGCGTTCGGCGATGCGCGGCGACTGCACGCAGCCGTGCCGTCTGGCGTACGACTTGGTGGACGAGGCGGGGCAGAGCGTTGTCGCCGTCGAGGGAGATCGTCTGCTGTGTCCGCGTGACTATCTGGGTATTGCGCATCTGCCCGAGCTTGTAGATGCCGGCGTGGCGTCGCTCAAGATCGAGGGGCGCATGAAGAACCCCGATTACGTATTCAACGTGGTGCGGGTGTGGCGCCGGGCACTCGATATGCTGTGCGACGGCGCGTGGGACCCCGGTGTCGTGGAAGAGCTTGAACGCGAACTGGGAAGGTCGTTTAACCGTGGGTTTACCGATGCGTACCTGCGAGGGCGTTCGGGTGCCGAGCTGATGAGCTTTGAGCGCGCAATTAACCAGGGCGTGCGCGTGGGGCGCTTGGTCGCTGTGGGCCACGAAGAGGTGACCGTTGAGCTCGACGCCGCCGCGGCGGCGGGTGACACGCTCGAGATTCGGTTCTATCCGGGTGTCGACGCGCGTCCCGATGTGCCCAAGCGCTGGCCGCAGGTGCCCTGCCCGGTGGATGCCGCAGCGGGGAAGCGCGTCGTCGTGCATTGCAAGCGTAAAGTGGACGTGGGCTGCGAGGTGTACCTGATTCGCAGCGCCGGCGTGTTGGATCAGACGGCGGCGGTGTTGGAGCGCATGCGGGCCGAGGCGGATGCGATTGCGCCCGTTGCGCGTGCCGTTGAGGTGCTGCCCTTTGAGGGCGTTGCGGTGGATGGCGGTGCGTCGACGGAGTTGGTGGAGTGCGCGGTTCCCACTCGCATGGTTTTTGCTTGGCAGCTGATGGATGCCGACCCGCGCGGAGAACTCGATTTGTCCGACGCCGCTGTGGTGCTTGACGAGGTGTGCCGCACGGGTGACGCTGGCCGGACCCGCTCACTGATGCAGCGTGCCGGGCGCGTCGTCTGCCGCAACCTGGGACAGGTGGTGATCGCTCGCGAGCTGGGCGTGACGTTTGACGTGGCGGCGCCGGTGTTCTGCGCGAATCGGGCCACGCTTACCTGGCTGCGCGGGCTCGGTGCGGGGCGGGTGTACTTGCCGGCCGAGTTGCTCGGCAATGATGCGGAACGTATTGCCGAACTGGCTGCTGAACCCGGCGTCTTGGGTCCGGTCGACGCCGACCGTCCCGAGCTTATGGTGTGCGAGCACTGCCTGCTGACCGCCGAGGGCGTCTGCGCCACCGATGCGACGGGACAGGTCCGTTGCCGCGACTGCTTGCGTCGTCGGCAGGTACGCTATCTGGTCGAGCGTGACGGTACACGTCTGCCAGTTGCCATTGACGCATGCGGCAGGACGAGGATTTTCCTGTCGTAGGTGCCGCGTCGCGTCAGTTTGTTATCATATGAGAGTTTATGGACTTCCAGCACCGCCGTATCCGGTGAGGGTGCTATAGCAAAAGGAGGATACCCAATGCTGTCTGTTGACGAGCAAATGCGTATCATCACCTCGGGCGCCGCGCAGATCGTTCCCGAGGCCGACCTTCGCAAGAAGCTTGAGAAGGGCGAGCCCCTCAACATCAAGCTCGGCGTCGACCCCACCAGCCCCGACCTGCACCTGGGCCA
>DBFOIV010000177.1:0-93227 GCA_048489175.1 Collinsella sp.
CGTGCCGGTATCGACCGCCGACTACTACGCGAGCGCCGAGGGCCCCGTCGCCCCGCGCCCGGTCCACTCCGCGCTCGACCTGTCCAAGCTTCAGTCGGTCGGCTTCCACATGCCCGACTGGGAGGATGAGCTGGGGGAGTACATCAAGACGCTCTAGCCGCTATTAACTTTTCGAGAGTAAAAGCCGCCGTTCTTTAACGGCGGCTTTTTTTGTTGGTGGCTATCTGCGCAGTGGTGCCAATAGTATTTTGCGGAAGATCTACCTCTCGCTTGGCATGGAAGTAGGGTGGCCGGGCTGGTCGTCGTAGGCGTATTTGCTGTACACGTTGACCTCCCACTGCTTTTTTTCGACCTTTGCTACAGAATCTAGGATGAAGCCGGTCGCAAGGCTCAGGCCGCACAGGAACATAAACGAGGCGGCGAGCATAGCGGTGGGGAAGCGCGGGACGAGGCCGGTCTGGAAATATTCGACAACGATGGGCATGCCCAGGGCGAGGCCGAATACCGCGAACAGAAGCGCAACGAGGCTGAAGAACTTCAGCGGGCGGTAGTCCTTGAACAGCGTGCCGATCATCGCAACGACTTTAATGCCGTCGCTCACGGTGTTGAGTTTGGACTCGGAACCCTCGGGACGGTCGCGGTACTCGATGGGCACATCTTTGATGCGCCAGCGGTGGTCGACGGCGTGGATCGAGAGCTCGGTTTCGATCTGAAAGCCCTCGGAAAGCACTGGGAAGGTTTTAACGAACGGGCGGCTCATGGCGCGGTAGCCTGTCATGACGTCATCGAAGCTGTAGCCATAGATCCACTTGATCATGGCGCGGACCAGATTATTGCCAAAGCCGTGGAAGGCACGCTTGTTCTCCTCGGCGTAGGTGCCGTTGGAAAGGCGATCGCCTACGGTCATGTCGGCCGTGCCGTTAAGGATGGGCTCGCAGAGGGCCTTGGCCGCCTCGGCGGGGTAGGTGTCGTCTCCGTCGACCATCAGGTAGCAATCGGCGTCGATATCGCGAAACATCTGGCGGCACACGTTGCCCTTTCCCTGACGGGGCTCAAAGCGGACTGTGGCGCCGTGCTCGGTGGCAATGCGTGAGGTATCGTCCGACGAGTTGTTGTCATAGACATAGACCGTCGCCTGCGGAAGCTCGCGGTGAAAGTCGTCGATGACTTTGCCGATCGTGAGCGCTTCGTTGTAGCAGGGGATGATGACGGCGATGGATTCAGAATTCACTTAATGCTCCTTATACATTCAATCCTAGAAAGTATAGCCGTTTGGGCCTGGCATCCTAAGATGTGGGTTAGTTCTCCAGTTTTGTTGCGCGAATCGTTTGCATGGCCGTCGGGTCTATACTGTTCGTTTGTCAACGATTACGAGTAAAGGAGTTGCATCCGTGTCGGATCAGACAAAGCAACAAGAAACTCGCAGTCTGCCTGCGACGTTTGCTAAGAACGAATTTGAGAAGGACGCGTTTATCCTTCGTCAGCTGGTTACCAAGGATTTTAAGATCAAGTATCGCCGTAGCGTTCTGGGCGTCGCATGGTCGGTGCTCAACCCGCTGCTGATGATGATCGTCATGGCCATCGTGTTCTCGACGATTTTTGGCCAGGGCCGCAATGGCTCAATGACGCCCGAGATGTACCCGCTGTACTTGATCGTGGGTAACATCACCTTTGCCGTCATGTCTGAGTCTACTAACCAGGCCCTGACGTCGATCGTGGGCGCTGCCCCTCTGCTCAAGAAGGTTAAGGTGCACCGCTGGGTTTTCCCGGTGCAGAAGGTGCTCTTCTCGCTGGTCAACTTTGCCTTCTCGCTGGTCGCCGTCGCCATCGTCATGCTGTGGTTCCGCGTTATGCCTTCTTGGCACCTGATTCTGTTGCCGGTTTGCCTGCTGCTGCTTATGTGCTTCTGCATGGGCCTGGGCATGATGCTCTCCGCCCTCACGGTCTTCTTCCGCGACGTTATGCATCTGTGGAGCGTCGTCATTACGGCGTGGACTTACATTACGCCCATCTTCTGGACGACTGACTATATTGCGCAAATGCCGCATCTCGTGCGCATTCTGGTCTATGCGAACCCCATGTATAACTACCTGCAGTTTATGCGCGATATCTTCCTGTTCCAGACTACGCCCTCGCTTATGACGTTTGGTATGTGCGTCGCTTGGGCGGTTCTTGCGCTTGTTATTGGCTACACCGTGTTCCATAAATCCGAGCGCAAGTTCATCCTCTACATCTAAGGAGTGCTGTGATGACTGAATCTGTTGTTGATTACAGCGAGCAGCCTCTGGCTGTCGAGGTCGACGACGTCACCATGATCTTTAACATGGCGTCCGAGTCGCTGACCAACCTCAAGGAGTACTTCATCAAGCTTGCCAAGCACGAGCTGTTCTTTGAGGAGTTTAGAGCGCTTAAGCACATCTCGTTCGATATTCATCGCGGCGAGGTTGTGGGTCTGGTTGGCACCAATGGTTCCGGTAAGTCTACGATGCTCAAGATTATCGCCGGTGTGCTTGAGCCTAGCGAGGGCAGCGTTAAGGTGCACGGTAATATTGCGCCGCTGATTGAGCTTGGTGCCGGTTTTGACCCCGAGCTGACCGCCCGCGAGAACATCTATCTGAACGGAGCCCTGCTCGGCTATACCAAGGAGTTCATCGACGCCAACTTTGACGGCATTATTGAGTTCGCTGAGCTTCAGAACTTTGTCGATATGCCGCTTAAGAACTTCTCCTCGGGCATGGTGGCGCGTATCGCCTTTGCAATCGCGACGATTACCGAGCCCGATATTCTGATCGTTGACGAGACGCTGTCCGTCGGTGATGTGTTCTTCCAGCAGAAGTGTGAGGCTCGCATTCAGCACTTTATCCAGAGCGGTGACGTGACGGTTCTGTTCGTTTCGCACTCCATGGAGCAGGTTGAGCGCATCTGCCAGCGTGCCGTTTGGATTGAGAAGGGTGACCTTCGCATGGACGGCCCGGTCGATGAGGTCTGCAAGGCGTATCGCGAGCAGTTCAACTAGGTTATAATTACTTGCGCCCGACAGGCTTGCGCTTGCTTGGGCGTGTGGTTATTTGCTCCATTAGCTCAGTTGGATAGAGCAGGGGACTTCTAATCCCAAGGTCGACGGTTCGAATCCGCCATGGAGCACCATCGTTTATTAAGCCCGGACCGCTTGGTGGTCTGGGCTTTTTTCATCTTGTATGCTGCTGAAGCCGAGCGCGAGCAAGCCGCTGCTGTTTGTTGGGGTTGGCATTTTACTTTTCGAGATGCTCTTTCAGCAGCTCCAGCGCGTGGGCGTAGCCCTGGAGGCCTTCGCCGGTGATGGTGGCGAAGCAGGCTAGGCGTGCATAGCTTACCTGGCGGAAGTCCTCGCGCGTCTCTACGGCGCTGATGTGCACCTCGACGGCAGGGATGGCGACGGCCTTGAGGGCGTCAAGGATTGCCACGCTGGTGTGCGTGTAGGCTGCCGGGTTGATGACGATGCCGTCGACCTTGCCGTAAGCCTCCTGGATCTTGTCGACGATGCTGCCCTCGTGGTTGGACTGGAAGACCTCGACCTCGTCGAAGCCCTGCGCGGCACCTGCCTCCTGGCAGATTTGGACCAGGCAGTCGTAGTTGTCACTGCCGTAGATGCCCGGCTCGCGAATGCCGAGCATGTTGAGGTTGGGACCGTTGATGACGAGTGCTTTCATGGTTGCTTCCTTTGCGGTTGGAAAAACACCACAAAGGCGCCTGTCCCCTTTGTGGTGGTTTTGGTTAGAGAGCGGGTGGGAGGGTGTCGAGGAGGGCTTGGGCGGTGTTGGCGGCGCAGTCGCGTGAGTCGATGATGTAGTCGGCCCAGGCGCGGTAGCGTGGCATACGCTGCTCGGCCAGCTTATCGATGCCGTCGCGTGCGGTGATGGGGCGGCCCTTGTGTGCGAGCTCATCGAGCTTGCGGTTGAGCATCACGATCTGGCTGTTCTGGTGCAGCAGCGGATAGTTCTCGTCACGCGTTACCACGCCGCCGCCGGTGGAGAGCACCAGGCCGCTGCGCTTGGAGATGTCGGACAGCGCCGTCGTCTCCTGCTCGCGGAAGGCCGCCTCGCCGCGCTCGACGATATAGTCGGCACAGGGCATGCCCAGGCGCTCCTCGAGGGCGCGATCCAGGTCGATGTGCTCGCGACCCGTCAGCATTGCGATCTGCTCACCCACGCGGGTCTTGCCCGAACCCGGCATGCCGATCAGCGCGATGTTTTGTTCGCGGCGGGACAGACGCTCCGTTACGTCTAAGATGCGCTTGCGCGGGGTGACTTGGCCGGTATAGCGCTCGACGGCCTGTGCCGCTTGGGCCACGAGCATCAGCAGGCCGCCGATGCAAGGGATACCGCGGCGCTCGGCCTCGAGCATCAGGCCCGTGCGGGCGGGGTTGTAGACAATGTCGATAACGCCTTCGAGCGCATTGAGCCCTTCGAGCGTGCAAGGCGCGTCGGGGCAATGGGGGAACATGCCGGCGGGCGTGCAGTTGACGAGTAAGGCGGCGTCGGACTGCTGCGCGATGTTGCCGTAGTTGACCTCGCTCGTGCGACCCACGGGCACAACGATGGCGCCCAGGTCTCCCAGCACCATACTTGCCGTGGTGCCGGCGCCGCCGGTGGCGCCAAGTACGAGGACCTTCTTGCCGGCAACCTCTACGCCCAGCTCCTCGACCAGGCACTGAAAACCAAAGTAGTCGGTGTTGTCGCCGCGCAGGCGACCGTCGGGCAGGCGCGTGATGGTGTTGACGTTGCCCATGCGCTCGGCGAGCGGGCTCAGCTCGTCCAGGTATTCCATGACGGCGCGTTTGTAGGGGATGGTCACGTTGGTGCCTTCCCACTCGTTGCCGGTCATAAAGGCCGCGAGGTCCTCGGGCTCGCGCTCAAATCGCACGTACTCCAGGCCTGCGAGCTCTTTGTAGATGGTCGGGGTGTAGCTGTGGCCCAGCACGCGGCCCAGCACGCCGTAGGGGCAGGTTGCGGCGGTATCGGTCATCTAGAGCACCTCCGTGTAGCTGCCAAAGTAGGTAAAGCTCTCGCACACGTCGTCGATGGAATCGAGCAGGTCGTCGAGGGCCTTGCTGCCAAAGGGGCAGTCCAGATCAAAGTAGAACATAAACTCAAAGTCGCGACCGGGGATGGGGCGGCTCTCGAGCTTGATGAGGTTGATGTTGAGTGCGTAGAAGCGCTCGAGCACGCGATAGAGGGCGCCCGGCTCGTTGGCCGTGGTGATCATGAGCGAGGTACGGTTGGCACCGGGATAGACGCGCGGCTCGCGGCTGATGACGACAAAGCGCGTGTAGTTGTTGTCCGAGTCCTGGATGTTGGGCTCCAGCACCTCCAGGCCATAGAGTGCCGCGCAGCTGCGCGATGCGATGGCGGCAACATCGGTGCGCTCGGAGCTGGCGACCATCTCGGCCGACATGGCGGTGTTGGGGTACTTGGTGGCGTGCAGGTCGTGGTTCTCGATAAAGCCGGCGCACTGGGCAATGGCTTGGCCGTGGCTGTAGACCTCGCGCACGTCGGCGAGCTTGGTGCCGGGCTTGACGAGCAAGTTGTGGTCGATCTTGAGGCGCAGCGAGCGCACGATATGGAAGTCGAACTGGGCGAGCAGGTCGTAGACGGCGTTGACCGAGCCGGCGGTGGAGTTTTCTATGGGCAGTACGCCAAACTCGCAGAAGCCGTCGCGCACAGCGCGCATAACGCCTTCGAAGGTCTCGAAAAACGCGATGTCGGGCACGTCGAAGAGCTTGCACGCGGCGATTTGACTGTAAGCGCCCTCAACGCCCTGGCAAGCGACGGTGGCAGTTTGAGGGAAGGGCGTGTCGGAGGCTGCAGCCGTGGCGTGGGCCTTTTGCGAGACAGTGATGCCCTTGAGTTCGTTGATGTAGCGCTGCTGCTCGGCCTTGCTCATGCTCATGAGGAGACGGAACAGGGTGATGGTCTGCGTCTCGTAGCGCTCGGGCGCGCGGCTGGCGAGGTTGTTGAGTTTGGAGCGCTCGCGGGCGGGGTCAAAGACAGCCTTGCCCATCTCGATCTTTGATTTGGCGACCTCGGTGGCAATGTCCATACGCTCGACAAAGCTGTTGAGGAGCGTGGTGTCGATGCCATCGATGGTCTGGCGAATATCGGCAAGGTCCATGGAGGCCCCTTTCACGTAATGACAGAGTTGATGGGCAACTCAGGTGAGTCGGGTTAGAGCTGGCCTGCGTCCTCGAGGAGGGCGTCCCAGATGGCGAGGGCGGCGGCCGCTTCGGCTACGGGGACGGCTCGGGGGACGATGCAGGGGTCGTGACGGCCGTGGACCGAGAGCTCGGCATTTTCCATGGCGTCCATGTCTACGGTCTGCTGCTCGCGGCCAATTGAGGGCGTCGGCTTTACGGCCATGCGCCACATGACGGGCGCGCCGGTGGAGATGCCGCCCAGAATGCCGCCGGCGTTGTTGGACTCGACCTCGATCTCGTCGGTCTCGGCGTCGATGCGATACGGGTCGTTGTTCTCGCTGCCGCGCATGGCGGCCACGGCAAAGCCCATGCCAAACTCCACGCCCTTTACGGCGGGAATGCCAAACGCGATTTGCGCGATGCGGTTCTCGATGCCGTCGAACATGGGGTCGCCGATGCCCGCGGGAAGCCCGTAAATGCCGCACTCCACAATGCCGCCGATGCTGTCGAGTTCGTCGCGCGCGGATAGGATCTCCTCGCGCATGCGGCCGGCTGCGGCGGCGTCAATGCACGGCAGATCGTTCGTAAGGATCGCCTTGCGGTCGGCCTCGCGATAGACCATATCGTCCATGGGCAGGTCGGAGATGCCGCCGATCTGCGCGACGTGCGCCATGACCTGAATGCCACGGGCCTCGAGTGCTTGCAGCGCGATCCCGCCGGCGATGCACAAGGGTGCCGTTAGGCGACCGGAAAAATGCCCGCCACCAGCGACATCGTGCATGTTGTGATACTTCACGCGCGCAGGGAAATCTGCGTGCCCGGGGCGGGGTTTGCGGCGCAGCTCGGAATAGTCTTTGGAGCGCGTGTTGGTGTTCTCAATAATCGCTGCGATGGGTGCGCCGGTGGTGTGTCCATCGACCACACCGGCGATGATGTGCGCGGCGTCAGCCTCGCGGCGTTTGGTCGCGGTCTCGTCGCGACCGGGGGCGCGACGGTCGAGGAAGGCCTGCAGCTGCTCCTGGTCCACGGCGATGCCCGCCGGGATGCCATCGAGCGAGCAGCCGATAGCGGGGGAGTGCGACTGGCCGAAGATGCTTAAGTGCAAGACATTGCCAAAGGTCGAGGACATGCTATTCCTCCTCGAGTGTGACCTTGCCGCCCAGCAGGCGGTAGTGGTCGAAGAAATCGGGATAGGACTTGTTGACGGCCTCGGCGCCGTGGATCACGACCTCGCCGGTGGCACGGCTCGCGGCGATGGCGGCCATCATGGCGATGCGGTGGTCGTTGTGCGAATCGACCTCGCCGCCGGTAAAGGCATCGACACCCTTGATGATGAGGTCATCGCCGGCAATGCGCACCTGCGCGCCCAGCGCGGTGAGCTCGCGGGTGATGGTGACCAGGCGGTCGGATTCCTTGATGCGCAGGCGGGCGCAATCGCGGATAAAGGTGCGGCCCTGTGCCAGCGAGGCCACGGCCGAGATAACGGGCACCAGGTCGGGGATGTCGTGCGCACTCATCTCAAAGCCGGTAAGCTTGTCGGACTGCACGGTGGCGGCGTTGGTGGAGCGCACGATGCGGGCGCCAAAGCGCGAAAGCGCGGCAAGCACGTTGCGGTCGCCCTGCGCGGAGCTCAGCGACACGCCCTCGACGGTGATGGGGTCGGTGCCGATGGCGCCGGCACACAGCCAAAAGGCAGCGTTGGACCAGTCGCCCTCGACGGCCACGTTGCCGGGCGTGCGGTACGAGCCGCTGTTCACGCGGAAGTTCGTGATCTCGGGCTGGCCGTCCCTGGCGGGAATACGCTCGACGTTGACTTCGACGCCAAAGGCTTTCATGGCCTGGATCGTCAGGTTGATGTAGGGGCGGCTCTCAATGAGGCCGGTCACCTGCACGCAGGAGGGCTGGGCGAGCAACGGGGCTGCCAGCAGCAGGCCCGAGATGTACTGCGAGCTTACGTTGCCCGGCAGCACAAAGGTGCCCGGGCGCATGCGGCCGCTCGTCTTGAGCGGAAAACCGCCCAGACCCTGCAGGTCGCAGCCGGCGGCAATGATCTCATCGGAGAGCGGGGAGAGCGGGCGGGCGCCCAGGCGTCCCTGGCCCACAAAAGTTGCTTCTGCGCCCAGCGCGCAGGCGACGGGCAACATAAAGCGGAGCGTGGAGCCGCTTTCGCCGCAGTCAAGCGTTCCGCCGGCAAGTGCCTTGAGCAGGCCAAACTCAATACTCTTCATAGTGGGATGGACCTGGAAGCCATCCTCGACGGTCTCGATGCGAGCGCCCAGTGCCGTAAGGCAACGCACCGTAGCCTCGATGTCGGCGCAGGTGGTGTTGCAGGTCACATGCGTCTCTCCGTTGGCAAGGGCAGCGCAGATGATGAGACGGTGCGCCATCGACTTGGACGCGATGGCGGGAACGGTGCCCTTAAGCGGGGACGGGGTGATGCGGGCTAGCATGCGGATGCGTCTCCCTTCTGGCCGAGGCCCTCGGCAATGAGTTCGTGGAAAGTGGAAAGCGGCGTGCGGTCGATGCTGCAGCGGCCAATGCCGTGCGGAATCACCAGGTCGATGGTGTCGCCCGCGCGCTTCTTGTCGTGGAGCGCCTCGGCAAAGACGGCATCGGCATTGAGGTCGCAGCGGGTCTTGAGGCCGTGGCGGGCGCAGAGCTCCTCAATACGGCCGGGCAGTGCAGCATCGCAAACGCCGTGCAGGGCCGCGGCGCGCGTGATGATGCCCATGCCGATCGACACGCAGTTGCCGTGTCCGAGCTCAAAGTGCTCGCAGGCCTCGACGGCGTGTCCGGCGCTGTGTCCAAAGTTGAGCAGCTTGCGCTGGTTGGTTTCGTGCTCGTCGGCGACGACCACGGCGCGCTTGATGTCGATGTTGCGGGCGATGATGAGTGCTACGCGGGCCACATCGCGGTTGAGCAGCTCCAGCGTGAGCGGGGTCTTCTCGAGCTCATTGAAGAGTTCCGGATCGGCGATTACGGCATGCTTGACGACCTCGCCGCAGCCGTCGGCGAACTGCTCGGGCGTGAGGGTGGCCAGGCATCCCACGTCGGCGATAACCACGCTCGGCTGCCAAAAGGCACCGGCGAGATTTTTGCCGGCAGCCAGGTCGATGGCCGTCTTGCCACCGACCGACGAGTCCACCATAGCGAGCAGGCTCGTGGGGATCTGCACAAACTTACAGCCGCGCATGTAGGTGGCGGCCACAAAGCCGGCCACATCGCCCACGACGCCGCCGCCGAGCGCCACGATCACGTCGGAGCGCGAAAGCTCGTGCTCGGCCACAAATTCCAAGATGTTGATGTAGGTCTCGGCGCGCTTGTGTGCCTCGCCGGCCTCGAAGGTGCATATGCTCACCTCGTAGCCTGCGGATTCGAGGCTCTGCTTAACGGGCATCTGGTAGAGGGGACCCACGTTGGTGTCCGTCACGATGACGGCGCGGGTGCCGCCGGCGGTGGCGCGAACGAGCGCCCCTGCCTGCTCCAGCAAAAAGGTGCCCACGTGTACCTGGTAGGGGCGTGCGGTGTCGATGTCGATGGTAATCGCCATAAGCTATGGTCCTTTCGACCTGGCGTGATGGGGTGGTCTAATGGGCGCTCTCGTCGTCGAGTGCGCGCTTGATGCGATCGCCCTCGGCAAGGAGATTCTCCAGATAGCGCTGGTCGCGGTCTTTGAGTGCGCGGCTGTAGGCGCCGAGCGAATCGATCAGATGGTCGATCTCGAAGGCAAGCGCGTCGGCGTCGTCGATCATGAGCTCGGACCACATTTGCGGGTTGAGGTGGGCCACGCGCGTAAGGTCGCGGTAGCTACCGGCCGAAAAGCCGTGGTGGACCTGGGCGGTGGGGCTCTTTACGTAGGCGTTGGACACCACGTGTGCGAGCTGGCTCGTAAAGGCGATCACGCGGTCGTGTTCGGCGGCGGTGGTCACGCTGAACTTGCCAAACTCCAAGGGACGCACCATTTCGCGCACCTGGCCCAAAAGCTCCAACTTGAGCGCATCGTCCACCGCGGGCGGTACGAGCACCAGCGGGGCGCCCTGGAACAGGTCGGCGCGGGAGTGTGCATAGCCCGAGAACTGGGTGCCCGCCATGGGGTGCGCGCCCACAAAGTAAAAGCCGTGCTCGCGGGCAAGCTCAAAGGCGCGTTCGCACACAATGCCCTTGACGCCCACGGTGTCGATCACCACGGGACCCATGATGGCGTCGGTGTCGGTGGCATCGGCGAGCGCCTGGGCGTGCGCCTCGAGCCACTCGATGCATGCCTCGGGATAGCAGGCGAGGACGATGATGTCGCATTCGCCGAGTGTCTTGTCGTTGAGCTCGCCGGCAACGGTGCCCATGCTGGCGGCTGTCATGACATCGTCATCGGGGTCCCAGGCCAGCACGCGGACGCCCGCCTGCGCATAGCCGCGGGCAAAGCTGCCGCCGATGAGGCCCAGGCCGACGATGCCGGCGCACTTGGGGCCGCCCTGGTTAACGCGCGCGTTTCTCACCGTACCCATGGGCTACTCCATGGTCTCTTGGCAGACAACCTCGCGGATGGCTCGGATGCGGCGCATGGTGTCGTCGAACTGATCGGGGGTGAGGGCCTGGGCGCCGTCGGACCAGGCGCGGCTCGGCTCGTCGTGGACCTCGATCTCCAGGCCGTTGGCACCGCAGGCGGTCGCGGCGAGCGCCATGGGCTCGACGTAGCGGGTGTAGCCGGTGGCGTGGCTGGGGTCGGCGACGACGGGCAGGTGCGACAGGTGGTGCAGCACCGGCACGGCGTTGAGGTCGAAGGTATTGCGGGTGCGGGTCTCGAAGGTGCGGATGCCGCGCTCGCACAGGATGACGTTGTCGTTGCCCTCGCTCATGATGTACTCGGCGGCCATGAGCAGCTCATCGATCGTGCCGGACATGCCGCGCTTAAGCAAGACCGGAGTCTTGGTCTTGCCGACCTCTTTGAGCAGAGGGAAGTTCTGGGCGTTGCGGGCGCCGATCTGCATGACGTCGATCTTCTTGTCCAGGAAGACCTGCACGTCGCGTGGGTCCATGATCTCGGTGACGATCGGCATGTCGAGCTCGGCAGACGCCTCGCACAGCAGGTCGAGGCCGGCAGGGCCCATGCCCTGGTAGGCGTAGGGGGAGGTGCGGGGCTTGTAGGCACCGCCGCGCAGCATCGTGGCGCCGGCGGCCTTTACGCGACGTGCGATGCGGATGAGGTTCTCGCCCTCGACGGAGCAGGGACCGGCGATGACCTGGAACTGGTCGCCGCCGATCTTGACGCCGTGGCCGCAGTCGATGACGGAGTCCTCGGGGTGGAACTTGCGGTTGGCGCGCTTGAACGGCTCCGAGACGCGCTGCACGCGCTCGACGACATCCATGGACTCGAGCAGGAACGGGTCGATCTTGGTCGTATCGCCCACCAGGCCGATGATCGTCTCGTTCTCGCCGCGCGAGACGTCGGTCTTCAGGCCTTTTTTCTCAATCCAGCTGACGATATGGCCGACGGCCTCGTCGCTGGCGCTCTGCTTTAAAATTGCAATCATGGTGTGCCTCTCACCTCGATGGATAACTTTTGCAAAAACGGCCCGCATCGCGAGCCGTGTATATATGGTGCATGAGAGTTTATACTATCTGACTCGCTTTTGCCTTCTAAAGTGGGCCGTTGCGCCGCGTCTTCCTCGGAATTGCAAAGCTTTTTCTTTTATTTTGATAGCCCGTGGTGCACTTGGGTATAATGCCAAACGTTGGCCCTATTAGCTCAGGGGATTAGAGCGTCTGCCTCCGGAGCAGAAGGCCGTTGGTTCGAATCCAACATGGGGCACCATCGAACGTAAGACCGTCCGAACCTCGCATGGTCCGGGCGGTTTTTCTTATACCGACGCGACGTGATGGGACGTGGTATGGCAGCAACGGATATCGAGCGTGGACTCTCGACCGCCGAGGTCGAGGAGCGCATCGCCGCCGGTAAGATCAACCGCAACATGGAGCTCAAGACCAAGTCGGTCAAAGAGCTCATCATCGAGAACCTCTGCACGTTGTTCAATTTGATCAACGTGATCTTGGCGTTCCTGGTCATTTTGACCGGTTCGTTTAAGAATCTGACGTTCCTGTTCGTGGTGTTCCTTAATACCGCTATTGGCGTCATCCAGTCCATGCGTTCCAAGAAGATGGTCGATAAGCTCACACTGCTGACCTCCAAGAAGGCCATCGCGGTGCGCGACGGCGCCGAGGTGGAGCTCGACCTGGACCAGATCGTGCTCGACGACATCATCCGCCTGGGGCGCGGCGACCAGATTCCGGCCGACGCCGTGGTGGTATCGGGCGAGGCGCTCGTGAACGAGAGCCTGCTGACGGGCGAGAGCGACCTTATTAAGAAGCAGCCCGGTTCCGAGCTCATGAGCGGCAGCTTTATCGACTCGGGCCTGCTGCGCGCCCGCGTGATCCATGTCGGCGCCGACAACTACGTGGCCAAAATTAATAACGAGGCCAAGTACGTCAAAAAGGTCAATTCCGAGATCATGAACGCGCTTAACGCCATCGTGCGCTTTGCGAGCATCATCATGATCCCGCTCGGTTTAGCGTTGTTTGCCTCGAGCGTGAGCGAGCTGTGGGATGCCGCGGGAACCCCGGGCGATAGCGCGCTTTCGTGGTGCTTCTCCGAGCTGTTGGCTGGTCATGTGCCTTCGTCGGCGCTGCTGTCCACGGTGGGCGCCCTGCTGGGCATGATCCCGCAAGGCCTGGTGCTGCTGACCTCGTCGGTGCTCGCCATCGCCACGGTGCGCCTGGCCCGCCGCAAGGTGCTGGCGCAGCAGCTCTACTGCATCGAGACGCTCGCTCGCGTCGATGTACTGTGCCTGGACAAGACGGGCACCATCACGTCGGGCCGCATGGAGGTCGAGGGCACCTACCCGCTGCCTGTTGAGGGTGTTGGCTTTGGCGTGGACTCGGACGAGGCGGCTGTTCCCGTCGATACCACAGTGCTCGATTTTGCGCTGGCTAACGTGGCACGTGCGACTTCGGCCGATGCCAACGAGACCTGCCAGGCGCTGCTCAACTATTACGCCGATCGCCCGGTCGAGGTGTCTGAGCCGCTGTCGGTCATTCCGTTCTCGTCCTCCAAAAAGTGGAGCGGCGCGTCGTTTGCGCAGGGCTCCTATGTGATGGGTGCGGCGCAGTTTGTGCTCTCTGATCGTGCGTTCGCCCAGGTTGAGAACCGTGTCGCCGAGCTTGCCGATACCTGCCGCGTGCTCGTGGTGGCGCACGTGGACGGCTTTACACCCGATGGCGATATGGTGGGCGAGGCCGAGCCCGTGGGCTTTGTGGCCATCCGCGACGAGATCCGTACTTCGGCGGCCGAGACCATCGGCTACTTTAACGAGCAGGGCGTGACCCTCAACGTGATCAGTGGCGACGACCCGCGTACGGTGTCGTCGATCGCGCGCGTGGTGGGCGTGCCGGGGGCGGACGCTTATGTGGACGCCACGACGCTCGATACGCCGGCTAAGCTCGATGCCGCAGTGGACCGCTACCATGTCTTTGGTCGTGTGACCCCGCAGCAGAAGCGCGAGCTCGTGCAGGCGCTCAAGCGCCGCGAGCACACCGTGGCCATGACGGGCGACGGCGTCAACGACGTGCTGGCGCTCAAGGAGGCCGACTGCTCCGTGGCCATGGCGGCCGGCTCCGATGCCGCGCGCAACGTGGCCGAGATCGTACTCGTCGACAACGATTTTGCCTCGATGCCCGCCGTGGTTGCCGAGGGCCGTCGCTCCATCAACAAC
Source organism: Collinsella sp. (assembly GCA_048489175.1). Classification (GTDB taxonomy): domain Bacteria; phylum Actinomycetota; class Coriobacteriia; order Coriobacteriales; family Coriobacteriaceae; genus Collinsella. The sequence goes on from DBFOIV010000177.1 coordinate 13,936, forward strand.
CTGCAGCGTTCGGCGTCGCTGTTCCTGACCAAGACGCTGTTCTCGATGGGCCTGGCGGCGCTATGCATCGCGCTGCCGCCGTACCCCTTCGAGCCCATCCAGATGACGCTCATCAACTTCTTCTGCATCGGCGCGCCGGGCTTTGTTTTGGGCCTGGAGCCCAACAATGCTCGCGTGAAGGGTGCGTTTTTGACGAACGTACTCAAGCGTGCACTGCCGGCGTCGATTGCGGTCATTTTGGCTGCGGCGCTCGATATCTTTGTGGCGCGCGTGTTTGGCTTTAGCCAGCTCACGCTGTCTACGATGTGCCTGCTTACGTCGTGCGCGGCGAGCGTCAGCCTAATCTGGCGCATCTCGCAGCCTCTCACGCCCTTACGTGTGGTGCTCTTTGTGTTTGTAGTCGCTGGCATCTTGGTGGGCGTTATCGGATTCCCGGAGCTGCTGTCTATTGCCAACCTGTCGATGGGCCAGATGGTTATTTTGGCTGTCATCGTGGTCTTTACCTGCTCGGTGTTCTTTAAGCTTGCCACGATGATGGATTCGCTCAAGCCGCGTCGTCGTCATGCCGCAACTGGTTTTGGCCGCGGTGTGCGCGTCCGCCTGGGTCGCGGTGGCGGCAAGGTGAGCTCGACGGGTTCGACGGCCGAGCGTTTTGCCAAGCGCGTCGCCGCCGACATGGCGCAGCGCCGCGAAGATCGCACCGCTCGTGAGGCCGAGGCCCGCGCGCTCGAGGGCGTGACCCAGGCCCAGCCCAAGAAAAAGAAGGGTACCGGAGCTAAGCGCTCTCGTGTGACCAAGTCCGCCCAAGGCATCAAAGTCTCGATGCCAAGCAAAAAGAAGAAGTAACTACGCGCCCCGGCGATGTTGAATTGGTGCCTTGCTCCTGTGGGGCCGTGGCGATGTTATGCTCTAACCTCGATTGTTTGAATTGCTTCGAAAAGAGGATGCCGTGATCTGCCCGCATTGCCTTAAGACTATCGAGGACGGCGCCTCGTTCTGTCCCTACTGCAACGCCTATGTGGGTCCGGGCGATGGTCCCGAGCACACCGAGTTTGTGTTCTGTGAGGGCTGCGGTGCCCGTCTTTCTCCACATGATCGTACGTGCCCCAAATGCGGACGCCCCGCTCCGGGTATCCTCTCCGAGGACGCGGCCGCATCCGACCTGGCAGCGGGCCGCACGGCGGGCTTTCCGCGCCTAACGCAAGAGCAGATCGATACCGAGGTGCCGCATGCGCCAGCCTCTGCCGCTGCGGTGCTCTCAGACGCCGCCGACCCCAATGAGACCTGCGTGCTGCCGGCTTTCGATAAGGATTTCGGTATCCCCAAGGTCGATATTCCCACGCCCGTTTCCCTGCATGACGATGCTCAAAAAACCAAGCGCAAGGTGCACCCCGACGAGGACGCCTATCACAAGCACAAGCGTCATATCCCCAAGCCGCTCATCGTCATCGCGGTCCTTGCCGTCGTTTGCGGCGGTGCCTATTGGTTCGTGACGACCGATCCCATGGGTGTCATGCCTGGCTTCTACGACCAGTTTGGCCAAGCTGCACAGACCACCTTCCCCACGCGCCAAAAGGGCGAGGCGACTGAGGACGATACCAAGCAGGACGATTCTGCCGAGGTGGTCCAGGAAGAAACCGTGCTCACCGATGATCAGCTCTATACCAGACTCGACGGTCTGTATCAGACCATCGTGTCCTACGGTGATGAGGACCAGATCGGCGAGGTCATCGATTCCTTTAACAACGGCTATCTCCGAACGCCGCTGTCCACCCGCCAGGAGCTGTCGCAGAGTGCCTACGCCCTGCGCGACCAGATTAAAAAGACGCAAGATGAGCTTAACAACCTTAAGTATCAGGACGATACGGTCTATGCGGACGACATCGCCCACTTAAAGCAGCTTGCCGAGTGGATGTATGAGCGCGTCGACGTGATCTGCCAGAGCTGGGATATCTCGCTGGCCATTCCCGATGGCGAGTCGATGAGTTCCCACCAAAGCGAGATCCTGGCGCCCATTGCACAGGGCGGCAACAGCGCGCTGAACCAGTACGACGCCAATGTGGGCTCCTGGAAGCCGCAGCAGCGTTCCCAAAATTAGTTCGCCATAGTCGGCATAACCTACGTGCGCAATTGATGTAAGCGCATGCTTATTGCTACAATTCGTACAAATATGCTTTAAACGCACGAGGAAGGAACCACATGTTTGGTTTTAAGAAAGAGCTCTACACGCCCGAGTATCAGCTTGCCGGCGACGAGTGCGCCGTTATCGAGACGTCGAAGGGTACCATCAAGGTCAAGTTTGACGGCGAGGGCGCTCCCATTCATGTCGCGAACTTCTGCGAGCTTTCCACGATGGGTTTCTATGATGGCCTTAAGTTCCATCGCTATGTGCCCGGCTTTGTCATTCAGGGCGGCGACCCCAATACCCGCGATATGTCCGGCGCCGACGTTGCTGCCGGCCTTGAGGGCCCCGACGGCATGCCCGGTACCGGTGGCCCCGGCTACTGCATCAAGGGCGAGTTTGCCACCAATCCGCGCAACAGCCATGTCGATGGTGCCCTTGCCATGGCACGCTCCATGGACCCCGATTCCGCGGGTTCGCAGTTCTACTTCTGCTTGGGTGCCCAGCATAACCTCGATTCCGGTTACACCGTCTTTGGTACCACGGTCGAGGGTCTCGATGTGATTTCGCAGCTGCGTGCCGGCGACGAGATCGTCCATGTCGAGATCGTTCACGAGTAAAGGGGACTTCCTTGAATAGCCAGCTGATCCAACAGGGCCGCGCCGCTTACCGCGCGGGTGATTTTTCCGCTGCAGCCCAGATGCTTGGGGCGGCAAAGACTCCCGATGAGATTATGGGCGAGGCCGATCACCTTCGTGGCAACGCCTTGATGCACCTCGGCATGTATGCCGAGGCTGCCGAGGCTTATGCCGCCGCCCTCAACGACGGCACCTATGGCAAGCGCGGCGCGCTGCTCACCAACCGCGGCAAGGCACTCGCCGCGGTGGGCGACTACACGACGGCCGCTCAGGCGTTCTCTGCTGCTACCCAGGATGCTTCCTATGCCACGCCGTTCAAGGCTTATCTGGGCCTGGGTAACGCACTGTTCCAGTCGGGCGACTATGCCAACGCGGGTACTGCCTTCCGTCAGGCTGCCATCGACGGCGCCAATCCGGCTCCTGCCGCCGCACTCGGCGAGCTCGGTCGTTGCTTCATTAAGCTCGGCCGTCCGGCGGATGCCGTGGAGACCTACCGCACGGCTATCGACTTTGCCGGCCCCCGCGACGACACGCGTGCGCTCAATGCCGGCATGGGTCAGGCGCTTTCTGCCGCCGGCCGTCCCTCCGACGCACTCGACGCCTTTAACGCCGCTACTGCCGATGGCATCTACCAGCTCACTTCCGAGCAGGCCGATGAGCTTGCCCGCGTGCACGATTCGCTTGCCGCACTGTCTGCCCAGACGGCTATGGCCACGGCTCCGGCGCCCGCGATGGACGCTCCTGCCGTTGATCCGCTCGATCCTACGGGCGCGACCGGCCAGTTTATGCCCGATCCCTCGGACACCGGCTTCTTTACGCTGTCCGAGTCCGAGATGGTCCAGCAGGACCGTCAGGATCGTAAGCAGGCCAAGGTCCGTCGTCGCCATCGCCACACGGGCCTCAAAGTCTTCATCGTGCTGCTTCTGCTCATCTTGATCGCCGCGGGCGGTCTGGGCTTTGCCTACACGCGCGGCTTTGGCTTCCCGTCTCAGGAGTCTGTCGTTACCGATCTGTTCCAGGCTGCCGGCGACGGTGACACCGCAAAGGCCGAGTCTTGCCTGGCCTCGAGCCTGTCCGAGGACGCCAAGTCGATGATCATCTCCTCGATTCCGCAGGGTGCCACCGTGTCCGTCGAGGGCATGGATCAGTCCATGACCGAGACGACCGCCAAGGTGAAGGCTTCGCTGTCCAAGGGCGGCGAGCAGGAGTACACCGTCAAATTCGTGCGCTCCGACAACCATATCGGCTGGGCCGTTTCCTCGCTCGATATGGATTTCTCGGCTGCTGACAACCAGTAGTGACCTTATGGGATTTAGCTTTGCCCGGCGCTTCACCGCAAGTGAGGTGCCGGGCTTGCGCTAGTATGATGAGCTAGTAGTTTTCCAGCAATCATCCAACACATCAGGAGTTGCGTTGTTTTCTTTGATGGATATGTTCTTCGGTAGCTATGCGGGCGATCTTGCCATCGACCTCGGCACCGCAAATACGCTTGTCTCCGTGCGCGGCAAGGGCATCGTCATCCGCGAGCCCTCCGTCGTCGCCATCGACAAGAACGACGAGCGCATCCTGGCGGTCGGTATCGAGGCAAAGCGCATGCTCGGCCGTACGCCCGGCAACATTGTGGCCGTTCGTCCCCTGAAGGACGGCGTCATCGCCGACTTCGACGTTACCGAGGCCATGCTTCGCTACTTTATCGACAAGGCGTCCGAGAAGCGCTATCCGTGGACTCCGCGTCCGCGTGTTGTCGTCTGCGTTCCCTCCGGCGTCACGTCGGTCGAGAAGCGCGCTGTCTTTGAGGCCACGATCCAGGCCGGCGCTCGCCAGGCCTACCTGATCGAGGAGCCCATGGCTGCTGCTATCGGCGCCGACCTGCCTGTCGAGGAGCCTACCGGCTCCATGGTCATCGACATCGGTGGCGGTACCACCGAGGTTGCCGTTATCGCTATGGGCGGCATCGTCGTCTCGCAGTCCATCCGTATTGCCGGCGACGAGTTCGATCAGGCCATCCTCACGCACGTTCGCGATGCCTACAACCTTGCCATCGGCGAGCGTACGGCAGAGGACATCAAGATCAAGGTCGGTTCCGCCGTGCCGCTCAAGGACGAGCTCGACGTCGAGGTCAACGGCCGCGACGTGATCACCGGTCTGCCCAAGACCGTGCGCATCGAGAGCGAGGAGATTCGTCGCGCGCTCAACAAGCCGCTCGACGAGATGGCCAAGGCCGTCAAGGACGCACTCGACGCTACGCCTCCCGATCTTGCCTCGGACCTTATGTACTACGGCATTTTGCTGACTGGTGGCGGCGCGCTGCTGCGCGGTCTCGACGTGCGCCTGCGCGATGAGACCGGTGTTTCGGTCAACGTCAGCCCCACGGCGCTCGATAACGTCGTTAACGGCTGTGCCCGCGTGCTCGAGGCCAATGCGTTTGATGGCGGCTTCGTCCAGACCAATGCTTAATTTCCAAAAGGTGGATTCCATTTGGCACGATCTTCGGGTTTCTCCACAAATCTGAATACCAAGCGACAATCAACGGGTATGCGCCCGTTGATTGTTTTCAGCCTGATTTCGGTGTTGCTGCTCACGTTTTACATCCGCGAGGGCGAGGCAGGACCGATTCATGCCGTGCGTTCGGGCGTAACGACGATTACCTCGCCGGTGCGCTTTGTGGGTTCGGCTGTGGCGGCTCCCTTCAATGCGATTGGCAACGTGTTCTCTAACCTTACGGCGTCGCAGGACACGCTTGACGAGCTTAAGAAGCAAAACGAGGAACTGACCTCTAAGGTTGCCGAGCTCTCCGAGGCTCAAAAGACCGCTGAGCGTCTGGAAGGGCTGGTCGGCCTGCAGTCGACCTACAACCTTAAATCGACCGCAGCTCGTATTGTCGGTGCCTCCGGCGATGCTTGGACCTCGACCGTTACCATCGACAAGGGCTCTGCCGACGGCCTTACCATCAACATGCCCGTGACGAGTTCTGCCGGTGTCATCGGCCAGATTATCGAGGTATCGGCCAAGACCTCTACCGTGCGCCTGATTGGCGACGAGAACTCGGGTGTGTCCGCCATGGTGCAGGACACGCGCGCCCAGGGCATGCTGCAGGGTCAGGCTGACGGCACGCTGCGTCTTGAGTACGTGAGCGTCGACTCCGATGTTAAGGTTGGCGACATCATCGTGACCTCGGGCATTGGCGGCGTGTTCCCCAAGGGTCTACCGCTCGGCACCGTCTCGTCGGTTGAGAAATCGGCAAACGACGTGTACTACACCATTGTGGTGCGCGCCCAGACGACGGCCGAGAACAACGAGGAAGTGCTGGTCATCACCTCGCTGACCGACGAACAGTCGGCCTCGGACGAGGACGTGAGCACGGCCAACAGCACGCCGCAGGGAACGTCGCGCGACGCTGCGACCAAGACGAAGGACGAGAGCTCGGATGACAGTTCCGACACGTCCGAGACGACCGATTCCGGCTCGAGCGAATAGGGGGCATGTCCATGGATCTACACGAGCAGGGGATGAGCTCCCGCACGTTTGTGATCGCCGCCATCGTGTGCGTGCTGCTGCAGGCAGGCCTGGCACCGCAGATCTCCATTGCGGGCGGTCGCGTCAACTTCATGATTATCCTGGTGTGCCTAAGCGTGTTCTCGGGCGATCCCACACGGGCTGTCGTCTGCGGTTTTTGCAGTGGCCTGTTCTATGATCTTTCCGCTGCCGTTCCGGTGGGCGTTATGTCGCTGCTGCTGACGGTGGGCAGTTTTGCCCTGGTGCACAGCGCGGCCGGTCAGACGAGCGGGTCCCCGAGCGCGCGCGGTATTACCGTGGGCGCCTTCGCGCTTGCCATCAATGTGGTCTACAGCATCATCTTGCTGTTTATGGGTCTGGAGACGAGCTTTGTGGTGGCTGTTTTTGGACACGCCCTGCCGTCTTCGATCCTGACGGGTCTGGTTGCCATTCCGTTTTTGATGTCCGGCGTCGTGCCGCAGTCCGGCTATGGATTCTCCGCACGTGGCGGACGCCAGGCGGGTATGCGCTTTAAGCCCAAGACCCGTAAGCTTAAATAGGGGAGGCCCGTAGATGTCTTCCCAGATGACGGTTATTATCGCCGGTATCGTGCTGGTTGTGGCCATCGTGGTCGCGCTGGTCATCATGCGTCGTGGCGATTCCCGTTTTACCTACGATACGCAGCATGGAACGGCCCCGCGCGCCACCGAGGGCGAGGGCAATACTGCGGCGACCGCCTTTAAGGGCCGTTTTTCCATCCTCACCACGGGTGTGGGCGCGATGTTTGCGGCACTTGCCGTCAAGCTGTGGGGCATGCAGATGGTCTCGTCGGACTATTACGAGAAGCAGGCCAATAGTAATCAGACTCGCACCGTTACCACACCCGCTGTGCGCGGTCGCATCCTCGACCGCAATGGCGTGGCGCTTGTCCAGAACCGTCCCTCACTTGCTGTCGTGGCCTACCGCGACCTTGCCGAGGATGAGGTTCTGGTTCGCCATCTTGCCAACGTGCTTGGAATGCCTTATGTGGCGGTCCTTCGCAATATTCAGGACAATACAGAGGGCGCTCAGAGCCTGCATACCATCGCGACGGACGTCCGTCGCTCCACGGTTGCCTATATTCAGGAGCATGCCGGCGAGTTCCCGGGCGTCAAGATTGCCGAGCGTACCGAGCGCCAGTATCCATACGGCGAGACGGCATGCCATATCTTGGGCTATACCGGCACCATTACCTCCGAGCAGCTCGAGGCCCAGAATAAGAAAACCTCTGGGGATGATGATGCTTCTGCTGGCAAGATTACGTACCAGTCGGGCGATATCGTGGGCCAGGCGGGCGTTGAGAGCTACTACGAAAACCTGCTGCAGGGTATTCGTGGCGAGCAGACCGTCAAGGTCGATGCCTCGGGCAACGTGACCGGTCAGGCCGGCGCCGTGCCCGCGAAGGCCGGCTCTGACATTAAGCTTACGCTCGACCTTAAGATCCAGCAGGCCTGCGAGACGGCGCTGGCGAGCGCTATCGAGCTTGCCAAGACCACTGGCTACAGCAATGCCGGCAACGGCGCTGTAGTGTGTCTCGATCCCAACAATGGCGAGATCCTGGGCATGGCGAGCCAGCCCAAGTTCGATCCGTCCGTCTTTATCGGCGGCGTCTCAAATGACGTGTGGACCGAGCTCAATGATGACAAGGGTTCGCACCCGCTGCTCAACCGCGCCATTAGCGGACAGTACATGTCGGCCTCGACCATCAAGCCGCTCTCGGCGCTGGCCGGTCTTGAGTTTGGAACCTACACTTCAACGCAGACAACCAACTGCACGGGCTATTGGACGGGCCTGGGCAAGGCTTGGGGCAAGCGCTGCTGGCTGACGTCTGGCCACGGCACCATGACGCTGCAGTCGGGTATCGCCAACTCGTGCGACCCTGTCTTCTACGACATGGGCAAGGCGTTCTTTTATGACGAGCAACATCCCGAGGGCCTGCAGGAGGTCTTTCGTCGCTGGGGTCTAGGCAAGACCTGCGGTATCGATCTGCCGAGTGAGGGCGCGGGCCGTATTCCCGATGCCGAGTGGAAAGAGTCGTACTTCACCGACGCCTCTGCCGAGGACCGCAAGTGGAATGCCGGCGATATGACCAACATTGCTATCGGTCAGGGTGACATTCTGGTGACGCCCCTGCAGATGGCGTGTGCCTATATGGGTCTTGCCAACGGCGGCAAACAGTACGTGCCTCACGTGTTTTTGTCTGCCGTGTCGCGCGATGGCGACGGCGATGCCTATAAGTACAACGGCAAGGGCAAGAAGAAGCGCTTGGTGGCCAAGATCAACAGCGATTCGGATTTGGCTCTTGTTCGCAACGGCATGCACGACGTGATTTACACGGCATCGACGTCCCTGGCGGCGCACTTTGGCACCCTGACGCCGCAGGTATACGGCAAGTCGGGCACGGGCGAGAAAAGCGGCGAGGACGAATACGCGTGGTTCTGCGCCTATGCACCGGCCGATGACCCCAAGTATGTCATCGCTACCGTCCTGGAGCAGGGCGGCGGTGGCTCAGATACCGCGATGCATGTCGTGCGCGACGTGCTCGGCGTGATTTATGACGAGCCCGATACCTCTTCGGCCTCGGGCGATTCTTCGGTTCGATAGGAGGTTGCGATGGATTTTTCTCCGGCGGATCTGTTCCGTTCAACCAAGACCGGCTCTCGCAGCAGCCTGGACCGCGTCAACAAGCAACTTTCGGCCTCGCGCGGCACGTTTCGTCAAAAGGTGCATATCGGTGTGCTCGTGGCTACTGTGGCGCTCGTCGCCTACGGTGCCATCATCATCTGGTCGGCTTCGCAGTTTAAGGCTGATGCCTCGTTCTCACGCCATCTGCTGGGAATTGGCATCGGAGCGGTGCTGGCGGTGCTCGTCTGGCGTACCGATCTGCGCGGTATTTCCAATTTCTCGACGGCGTTGCTCGTCATCGACCTGATCGTGATCCTCTCGCCCAAGATTCCGGGTCTGTCCTATACGGGCGGTCTGGGCATGACGGGCTGGATCAAGATTCCCGGTATCGGCTTGACATTCCAGCCGGTTGAGCTTGCCAAGCTCATCACCATCTTCTTTATTGCTACGCTTGGCTCGCAGTATAACGGTCGCATCGATACCGTTCGCGACTACGTCAAGCTCTGCGGCATGCTGTCCATTCCGTTTTTGGCCGTCGTTGCCATGGGCGACCTGGGCTCGGGCCTGGTCGTGCTTGTTTCGGGCGCCATCGTCATTTGTATGAGCGGTGCACGCCGCGAATGGGTGCTGTCGACCCTGGCCCTGCTCGTGGGCTTGGTGGCCCTCGTTCTGGCGCTCGATTCGGTCTTTGATTCGTTGCTCGGCCACGATGTGCTCATCAAGCAGTATCAGATGAACCGTCTGACGGTCTTTATCGACCCCGATAATGCCGATTCGGACGATGCCTACAACCTGCAGCAGTCGCTTATCGCCGTTGGCTCGGGCGGCTTCTTTGGTAAGGGTTTGGGCCATGCGACGCAGTCGGCCGGCGGCTTTCTGCCTGAGTTCCACACCGACTTCGTCTTCGCCTTTCTGTCCGAGACCTTTGGCTTTTGCGGTTCCTTTTTGCTCCTGTGCCTCTACGTGCTGCTGATCTTTTCGACGATTCGCGTCGCCTTTAAGTGCGAGTCGCTGTTTTTGCGTCTTTCGTGTGTGGGCATCGTTGGCATGTGGGCGTTCCAGACCTTCGAAAACATCGGCATGTGCATCGGCATGATGCCGATTACCGGTATTCCGCTACCGTTTATTAGCTTCGGTTCGTCTTCGATGATGATCCAGCTGCTGACGGTGGGTATCGTACAATCCATATGGCGGCATCGTTCGGGCGCCGCGTAACCGCTGGAGGGGTTTGCTATGAAAATTCCCGTAGATAAGCTGACCCGCGCTTTTAAGATGGGCGCGTCCGTTAAGAAGGATTCCGATACGCCGGTGCGCGTCTCGGTCTATCTGGATTCGTCCGCCTCGCGCTTTCTGGCCGAGACGGTGCGTGACGCCTTTGTGCCGCAGACGACCTCGGGCATTGTGCGCGTCGAGCGTCTGGGGGAGGAGCGAATTGCTCCAAAGACCGATACCGATGTGGTACTGGTGCTCTCGTGTGGTTCCGACCGCTTGGAGAGTGCCGTGCAGGAGCTCGTGATCGCCGGTGCGCCCGTGTGCGTGCTTGCCGAGTCTGCTGTGGAGGTGCCGTTTATCGAGGAGTCCACGCCCATGCTCGGCGTGGTAGCGGCAACCGATAAGACGTATCTGCTCGAGACGCTTGCCCGCTGGATTCTCGATCGCACCGACAAGGAAACGGCCTTTGCGGCGAACTTTGCCTTCATGCGCATCGCGGCGGCCAATCGTATCATCACCTCGTGCGCGCTCACCAATATGGCGACCGGTGCGCTGGCGTTTTTGCCGGGCGCCGATTATCCCGTTATGGCGCTGGCGCAGGTGGGTATGCTCTTTGAGCTCGCTGCCGTCTTTGGACGCGGCATTAAGCCTGAGCGCGGCTACGAGGTCGCGGGCGTGCTTGCCGGCGGTCTTGTGATCCGCGCGGTTACCCGCGCGCTCGTCAAGCAGACGCCTCATATTGGGTTTGCCGTCAAGGCGCTCACTGCTGCCGCGGGCACCTATGGCATGGGCCGTGCGCTCGTTTCGCTCTACGAGCGCGATGTCGACTACAGCCGTGCCAACGAGGTGGTCACTGCCACGTTCTCCCGCGTTCGCGATCTGGTGACCACGGTCGCGGGCGCTACCCGTCCTATGGCGTCCTATCAGGACGCATCCGATATCGCTGCTTAGGGGTTTTCCGTTGCGCGTTGCATACCAAGACTGTTTTCATTTAATTGAGCCGTTGCTCGCCAAGGTCGAGAAGCCGAGTCGCTATATCGATCACGAGTGGGGCACGCTTTCCAAGGCCGATGCCGACTACCGTTGCTGCCTGATCTACCCGGATGTGTACGAGGTTGGTCTGCCCAACCAGGGTATCGCCATCCTCTACAACATCCTTAACCAGGTCGAGGGCATCTCCTGCGAGCGTGGCTATGTGCCGTGGCCCGATATGGGTGACGCTATGCGCGAGGCAGGCATTCCGCTGCTCTCGCTCGAGGGTGCAGCGCCGGTCGCTTCGTTTGATATCGTCGGTCTGCATGTGCCGCACGAGATGGCGGTGACGAACTTCCTCGAGGCACTCGACCTCGCTGGCATTCCGCTGTTGGCGGCCGACCGAGGTGAAGACGACCCCATCATCATCGCCGGCGGCCCCTCGGTGTACAACCCCGAGCCGTATGCGGCCTTCTTCGATGCCATCCTCATCGGTGAGGGCGAGGAATCGCTGCTCGAGACCTGCCAGCTGCATCGCCGCCTGCGTGACGAAGGGGTCCCGCGCGCGCAGATTGTCGAGCAGCTTGCATCCATTGCCGGCAACTACGTGCCGTCGCTCTATGAGGTTCGTCACGACGAGCCCTGCTCGCCGCATGGCTACACCGTGCCGCGTGAAGGCAAGGGTGCGCCGACCGTGGTCTACAAGCGCGTCGTCGAGGATTTCGGCGCCACGAATCCGCTGTCGCAGTCGTGCGTGCCCTATGCACAGCTGGTTCACGACCGCCTGTCTATCGAGATCCTGCGCGGCTGCGCCCGCGGCTGTCGTTTTTGCCAGGCCGGCATGACGTATCGCCCGGTGCGCGAGCGCTCGGCCGACCAGATCGTCTCGTCGGTGATTCAGGGTCTGGAAAAGACCGGCTATGACGAGGTGTCGCTGACCTCGCTCTCCACGACCGACCACTCCTGCATTCGCGACGTGCTCGGCAGGCTCAACCGTCGCCTGGAGGATACGGGTATTCGCGTGTCTATTCCGTCGCAGCGCCTGGATTCGTTTGGCGTGGATATGGCCGAGTCGGTCGCCGGCGAAAAGAAGGGCGGCCTGACGTTCGCGCCCGAGGCCGGCAGCCAGCGCATGCGCGACATCATTAACAAGAACGTGACCGAGGAGGACCTGGACCGTGCGGCCAAGGCGGCCTTCGAGGCCGGCTGGAACCGCATGAAGCTCTACTTTATGATGGGCCTTCCCGGCGAGCGCGACGAGGACATCGTGGCCATCGCCAATCTGGCCGATCACGTGCTGGAGCTCGGTCGTTCCGTGGTGCCCAAGGCTCGTCGCGGCTCGATCTCGGTGTCGATCTCGGTTTCGGTCTTTATCCCCAAGGCTGCCACGCCGTTCCAGTGGTGCCCGCAGCTCGACTACGACGACGTCAAGCGTCGCCAGAAGCTGCTCGTCACGAGCGTTCGCAACCGTGCCGTCCGCGTTCATTACCACGATGCCGAGACCTCGCTCATCGAGGCCGCGCTGTCCCGCGCCGGTCGTGACATGACGCCCGTCATCATCGATGCTTGGCGCTCGGGCTCTCGCTTTGACGCCTGGGTAGAGCATTTCTCACTCGAGAACTGGAAGGAGGCTGCTGCCAAAAACGGCATTGACCTCAATGAGCTCGTGCACCTGTCCTACGAGTTGGACTGGCGTCTGCCGTGGGAGCACGTGAGCCCCGGCTGCACGCGCGGCTTCCTCGAGCGCGAGTACCGTCGCTCGCTCGAGGGCGTCACGACTCCCGACTGCACCCGCACGTCGTGCACCGGCTGCGGAATCTGCCCCACGCTCCACGCCAAGAATGTATTGATGGGTGATCGCGCATGAGTGAGCGCCTGACCGACAACCCCTCGCTCTTTAGGCTTCGTGTTCGCTATGGCAAGCGCGATCGCCTTAAGTACCTGGGCCATCTCGAAGTAATCCATACCATTGAGCGCATCGTGCGCCGTGCGGGACTTCCCTATGCCGTCACGCAGGGCTTCTCTCCGCACATGCGCGTGGGCTTCTCTTCGGCGCTGCCGGTGGGTACGTCGTCGACCTGCGAGTGGTATGACCTGTTTATGACCGAGTTCGTGGCGCTCGACGAGGCGTTTGGGCGCCTGGCTGCGGCGTCTCCGGCCGATCTGGCGCCCATTGAGGCGGCGTACATCGACGTGCGTACGCCGGCGTTGACGGCGCAGCTCACGCGCCTGTCGTATCGCATCGACTTGCACCTGGATCCCGAGGCGCCCGTAAGCGCCGACGAGGTGCGTCGTGCGATCGACACGCTGCGCGCGGGCCATGGCATCGACTACGCGCGCGGAAAAAAGAGCAAGCGCTTGGATTTGGATCACACACTCGTGGGCTATGAGCTCACGGCGGGGGAGCGCCCGGACCATTTGATGCTCATGCTCGACACCCATGCCGACAACGAGGGCTCCATGCGTCCGGAAATTTTGCTTTCTGCTGCTGATGTTTTGTTGCAGGGCTTGACCCCGGGCGTGGATGCACCTATTGTTTCCACCGGTATGCAAGACCTCGTGACCATCTGCTCCTACGATGTCGAGCGTCAGAATCAAGCATGCGAGGACGACGAGGGCCGACTCGTCAGCCCCATACCTGTGCGAACTTGTGGATTTGCTCCACATACTCGTTGACGGGGGTATTTTCGCCTGCTACTATATTCGGCTGTTGCACTAACTGATGCATGAAGGGCAAGTAAACATGTACGCAATCGTTAACACGGGCGGCAAGCAGTACAAGGTCGCCACCGACGATGTCATCACCGTCGAGAAGATCGAGGGCAATGAGGGCGACAAGGTCACCCTGCCGGTTATCTTCCTCAACGATGGTAAGAAGATCGTCACCGATCCCGACAAGCTGGCCAAGGCCAAGGTTACCGCTCAGATCGTTGAGCAGTTCAAGGGCGAGAAGCAGCTGGTCTTCAAGTTCCACAAGCGCAAGCGCTATCGTCGTCTGAAGGGTCACCGTCAGCAGCTCACCAAGCTGAAGATCGTGAAGGTTCAGGCTACCTCCCGCGCCAAGAAGGCTGTCAAGGCAGAGGCCGAGGCTGTTGCCGAGGCTCCCGTCGCCGAGTAGATTACACTCGTAACGAAAGAGTAGGTATACACAATGGCACACAAAAAAGGACTCGGTTCCTCCCGTAATGGCCGTGACTCCCGCGGTCAGCGCCTTGGCACGAAGCGCTATGCCGGCCAGACGGTAACCACGGGCACGATTCTCGTCCGTCAGCACGGCACGCACATCCACCCGGGTGAGAACGTTGGCCGTGGTAAGGACGACACGCTGTTCGCGCTGGTCGACGGTACCGTTGAGTTCCACAAGGGTATCAAGCACAGGGTCAGCGTACGCCCGCTCGCGAACGCGTAATTCACCCTTCATAGAGCACATATGTGGGAGGCACTTGAGTTTTAGGATTCAAGGGTCTCCCTCTTTTTTGTAGGAGGCGATTCTGTTGTCACAGTTCACCGATATCAGCCGCATTAACGTGTGCGGCGGCGACGGCGGAGCCGGATGCATGTCGTTTAGGCGCGAGGCATTTGTCCCCAAGGGCGGCCCCGATGGCGGCGACGGCGGTCGTGGCGGCAATGTCGTCATCCAGGCCGATGCTCAGCTGTCTTCGCTGATCGATTACCGCTTTAAGCATCACTTCCGCGCCGAGCGCGGCACGCACGGGCAGGGTGCCCGTCGTAACGGTAAGAGCGGCGAGGACCTGATTCTCAAGGTCCCTATGGGTACCGTGGTGCGCGAGCTCGACCCCGAGACGCAGACCCCGATGTTCGAGATTGCCGACCTCGTTCACGATGGCGAGCGCGTTGTCGTGGCGCCCGGCGGTGCCGGCGGCCTGGGCAACACGCACTTTGTGACGTCGGTGCGTCGCGCGCCCGCGTTCGCTCAGCTGGGCGAGCCGGCCGAGGAGCACTGGATCGAGCTCGAGATGAAGCTTATGGCTGATGCCGCGCTCGTGGGCTTTCCCTCGGTGGGTAAGTCATCGCTCATTGCGCGCATGAGTGCCGCCCGCCCCAAGATCGCTGACTACCCGTTTACCACGCTCGTGCCGAACCTCGGCATGGTGCGTGCCGGCGAATATTCTTACGTCGTTGCCGACGTCCCCGGTCTCATCGAGGGCGCGAGCGAGGGCAAGGGCCTGGGTCACCAGTTCCTGCGCCACATTGAGCGTACGGCCCTAATCATGCATGTCGTCGACATGACGGGTGGTTTTGAGGATCGCGATCCGGTCGAGGACTATCGCATCATCAACCGCGAGCTCGAGCAGTATGGCGCCGAGCTTTCGGAGCGTCCGCAGATTGTCGTTGCCAACAAGTGCGACGCGCCGGGCACGGCCGATAAGATTGCCGACCTCAAGCGCGCAGCGCTCGACGATGGCCATATGTTCTTTGCCGTGTCTGCCGTGACGGGCGCCGGCCTCAACACGCTGATGCTTGCCGTGGGTGAGCAGGTGGCCAAGCTCCGCGCCGAGCTGGCGGTCTCCGATGAGCCGGTTGTTCTGCGTGACGATGAGTGGGAGCGCCGTCGCCTGCAGCGTGAGAAGCGTTTCCGCATTGTCCAGGAAGAGCCCGGTGCCTTCCGCGTGGTCGGTCGTGCCATCGAGCGCATGGTCATTCAGACCGACTGGGAAAATGAGGAAGCCGTCATTTACCTGCAGCATAAGTTTGCGCGTATGGGTGTTGACGACGCGCTCGAGAAGGCCGGTTGCCGTGCGGGCGACGAGGTCCGCATTTGCCAGCGCGCCTTTGACTTTGAGGGCGCTGAGGACTTCTCGGAGTACGAGGAGCTCGAGGATGCTGGCGAGGACGTTGCCGTTGAAGCCATTGACGTGGCTGATGCTGCGGATGAGGGCGTCGAGGTTGTCGATGCGGCGGATGCCGCGGGCGATGCCGAGACCTCGGAGGGCGAGTAGGCCATGTCGCTGCGCGGTGGAATCGGTTTGCCCGAGCTTCCTCTAGAGGACGGGCAGGAGTTTAGGCTCGGCATTATGGGTGGCACCTTTGATCCCATCCATTACGGGCACCTGGTGACCGCCGAGCAGGCGCGCGAGTCGCTCGACTTGGACGCTGTGCTCTTTATGCCGGCGGGCTCTCCTGCCTTTAAGCTTGACAAGCCGGTGACGCCTGCCGAGGACCGTTATGCCATGACGGTCCTCGCCACCGCTGCGAACCCGGCCTTTTTGGCGAGTCGGTTCGAGATTGACCGTCCGGGTGTAACCTATACGGCCGATACGCTTCATGCCCTTCGCGACTTTTACCCGCCGCAGGTAAAGCTCTACTTTATTACGGGCGCCGACGCGATTATCGATATTGTTACCTGGCATGATGCCGAACGAATCGCTGAGCTTGCTACCTTTATTGCGGCGACACGACCGGGCTTTGATATCGATACGGCGCGTGCCCGAATCAAAGAGTCGGGGCTGCCGTTCGACGTGCGCTATATTCAGATTCCGGCGCTGGCGATCAGCTCGACGAACATTCGTAAGCGAGTTGCTCGCGGTATGAGCGTGCGCTATCTTACGAGCGAGTCCGTGCTCGGCTACATTCGCAAACGCAGGCTATATGCCGATTTGGGCCAAGAAGATTTTGAGTGATGGGGGTCTACGTTGTCGGTAGAGGATCAGTTTGAGGGCGATGAGCGCGCGCTGCTCAAGCGCATTCAAGAGCTGCTCGATGTTCGCATGAAGGATAAGCGCAAGCGCTATGTGCATTCGCTGGGTGTTGCCGAGACCGCACTTCATTTGGCCGAGGTCTACGGCGTTGACCGCTTTGATGCCGCTGCCGCCGGCCTGATCCATGACTGGGACAAAGTGCTCTCCGACGACGAGCTGGTCACGCGCGCTCTGCATTACGGCATTAAGATTGCCGGCTCTCCTTCCGCCGCGACGCCGCTTTTGCATGGCCCTGTTGCCGCCTATGAGCTTGCGCAGCTTTTTCCCGAGCTGTCGCCGGCCGTTTTCCAGGCTGTCGACCGTCACACCGTGGGTGCCTGCGACATGACGCCGCTCGATATGGTGGTCTTTGTGGCCGATGCCATCGAGCCCAACCGCCACGGCGACTATGCGCATGCGCTGCGCAAGATGGTGGGGGAGTCGACGCTCGTTGAGTTGTTCTTCTCCTGTTTTGCGCAGGGTTTGGTCTATGTGATCCAGTCCGGGCGCTATCTTTATCCCACAGCTATTACGATTTACAACCATTACGCCCAGCTGCGCTAGCTCGGGCTGTCTAGAAAGAGGTATTCCATGGCCGAAGAGACCATGACCGACGAGCAGATTCTTGAAGGTGTGGAGCACAAGAGCTTCGTCGCCACGTCCGACCGCACTGCCGCCTCGCTGTCCGCGAGCGGTGTCGCCGCCGAGGATGTCGCCCGCGCCGCCGCGCAGGCCGCCTACGACAAGAAGGGCGAGGACGTTCAGGTGCTCGACCTGACCGAGCTTTCCGACGTATGCGACTACTTTGTGCTTGCCACCGGTACCAACAACCGCCAGGTCGATTCTATCGTCGATGAGATCGAGGAGAAGGTCGCCGAGGCTTGCGGCGAGCACCCGTTCTCCATCGAGGGTCGCGAGCAGAAGACCTGGATGCTCATGGACTATGGTTCGGTTGTCGTCCACGTCTTCACTCCCGAAGCCCGCGACTTCTACCGCCTCGAGAAACTCTGGGGAGACGCCCCCCAGCTCCCCCTCAACCTCCTCTAGTAGCTCATTTGAGACGGGGTTTAGCTACCCTCACGCATATCGCCGGGCAGTTGCGGTTTTCCGCACCTGCCCGGCTTTCTTTTTGCCCAAAGGCGGTTAATCGTTGAAGCGGGATTGGCGGCCGAAGGAAAGGGCGGTGTCGCCGAATTTGTCTCGGACGGCGTCGATGGCGACGGAGAGGTCGCGGCGGTCGCTGGATTGGGCTCCGCGGTCATCGATCTCGCAGAACAGGTCAGTCTGGATGCCGCCTTGGTGGTCGAAGTCGCTCATGCCGATGCCCGCTAAGCGAACATGCATGCCATCCTGCCAGATGTTGTCGAGCAGTTCGAGTGCAACCGCCACGAAGATGTTCTCATCGTCGGTCGGATGAGGCAGCCGGCGCTGTGCCGTACGCCCGCTGCCATACGAATACTTAAGCTTGAGCGTTACTGTGGCACCCGTCAGCCCCTGACGGCGCAGGCGGCGTCCCACTGACTCCCCCAACAGCGCAATCGCCGCCTCAATATCCCCACGCTCAGTCAAATCTTTCGCAAAGGTGCGTTCATTGCTGACCGACTTGACCTCGCGCTCTTCATCGAGACTTGTGACTTCAGAGATTTCGAGTCCCAGCGCACGCTGGCGCATGCGTTCGCCGTTGACGCCAAAAATAGAGGACAAGGTGGATTCCGGTGCACGTGATAGCTCGCCGAGGGTGTAGATGCGCATGCGGCGCAGTCGCTCCTCGGCCGAGCGCCCGATGCCGCTCATGGCAGATACCGGCAGCGCGGCCAAAAAGCGCTGCTCGGTTCCGGGGCGCACAATCGTCAATCCAAACGGCTTGTCACGCTCGCTTGCGATCTTTGCGACCGTCTTGTTGCAGCCCACGCCAATGGAACAGGTCACTCCCAGCCCTGCCACGCGGTCGCTTATTCGTCGCGCAACCAGCAGCGGGTCTTCGGGCGCAAAGCGACCCGGTGTGATATCGATAAAGGCTTCGTCGATGGATACGCGCTCCACGCGCGGCGTCTCCTCGGCAAGAATCGCCATGACCTGCGCGCTGACCTCACGATAGCGATCAAAATGCCCATGCGTCCAAATGGCTTGCGGGCACAAGCGCCGCGCCTCGGCCGAGGCCATGGCAGAGTGCACGCCAAAGCGACGTGCCTCATACGAACACGTGGACACGACGCCGCGCGAATCGGCGTCTCCGCCCACGATGAGCGGCTTTCCGCGCCATTCGGGATGATCGAGCATTTCCACGCTCGCAAAAAACGCATCGAGGTCCATGAGTCCCACCGCCGGACCCGTCCAGGGAGGCGGCGTGACGCCCATGGCATCCTCATAACCGTATGTATGTTCGCGTCTTTCCATGTCATGAGTATACCGCGCAGCTCATGTGGGGTGCGTGTATGTGCTTGCAAATCCCGAATTCTTGTCTAAGATATGGATTTGCCCTCGACTACACCGAAGAAGTTGGTCTCACGGACTTCACCTGCCCGCGTCGATGGCGTATTATGTTCAACTGTTTGTTTGTAGTTGCAGCCTAAAGCTGCTTGGTTGGAGGAGTTTCCTTTGGCAGTCAAGATTCGCCTTGCTCGTCACGGCGCTAAGAAGCGTCCGTACTACCGTGTCGTCGTCGCCGATTCCCGCGCCCCGCGTGACGGTCGTATCATCGAGGAGGTTGGCCGCTACAACCCGATGACCGCCCCCAAGACCATCAACCTCGACCTCGAGAAGATTGCCGACTGGCAGTCCAAGGGCGCTCAGCTCACCGACGCCGTCGCCGCTCTGGTCAAGGCCGCCAACGAGGGCGAGAAGACCGAGACCGTCGTCAAGAAGTCCAAGAAGCAGCTCGCTAAAGAGGCCGAGGCCGCTAAGGCTGCCGCTGAGGCCGCTGAGGGCGCCGAGGAGTAAATCGTGCCTGAGGTTGACGCTGCACAGCTCGAGGGTGAGGCAATGCTCTCAGATCGCATCGCCGATCTCGTCGAATATCTCGTTGTTCAGATCGTCGACGACCCGGATTCCGTGAGCCTTGAGGTCATCGATGGTGACGACGCCTCTACGATTGAGGTTTCGGTCGCCGAGGATGACGTCGCTAAGGTCATCGGCCGTCGTGGCCGTACCATCAAGGCCATTCGCACGCTCGCCCGTGCGCTGGCCGCTCGCCTCGACACTGCTGTCGAGGTAGAGGTTCTGGGCTAGGACCTTGAGGTCCCAGTACAAAAACATCGCCCGTGTTGTCAAGCCGCACGGAAGGAAGGGGGAGGTCCTCGCGCAGCCGCTGCGGGGGCTTCCTTCTGTATTAGAGCCGGGTATGCGCGTCGCCCTGACGCCGCCGGCGTTCAAGCGCGACCGCTTTTGCACGGTCGTGTCCGTCACCGATACGGGCGATGGCGATCTGGTCTCGTTTGAGGGCATTGACGACTTGACGGCTGCCGAGGGCATCACGGGATGCTACGTGCTAGCAAATCGTGACGACTTTGAGCTCGATTCGCTCGACGCTGCCTATACCGACCTGATGGGTCGCGAGGTGGTCGACGAGCGCTTCGGTTTGCTCGGCACGATCGTCGAGATCATGTCGACGCCCGCTAACGATGTTTGGGTTGTTGAGGGCGATCGGTACGGCGAGGTACTGATTCCCGTGATCGAGCAGGTCGTGCTCGATCTTCCCGACACAGGAACAATTTCCGTCCACGTTATGGACGGCCTGATCGATATGGACAAGTAGGGAGGACAACATGCTGATCGAGACCCTTTCGGTCTTTCCCGAGATGTTTGAGCCCGTCATGTCCACATCGATTTTGGGCCGCGCCCGCAAGGCCGGCCTTTTTGAGTTTAAGGCGTATAACCTGCGCGACTGGACGCACGACCGCCATCGTACCGTCGATGACGAGCCGTACGGCGGCGGGCAGGGCATGCTCATGAAGGTCGAGCCTATCGCAGAGGCCATCGAGGCCATTAGCGCAGAGGGTCCCAAGCCCACGGTTGTGTTCTTCACCCCCTGTGGCGAGCCCTTTAC
This sequence comes from Collinsella sp., assembly GCA_048489175.1. GTDB lineage: Bacteria > Actinomycetota > Coriobacteriia > Coriobacteriales > Coriobacteriaceae > Collinsella. The sequence goes on from DBFOIV010000177.1 coordinate 34,783, forward strand.
GCAGCATGTGGCCGAGCGCCTGCTCAAAAGTGAGCGCCTGCTGTTTGTGTGCAGTCGCTACGAGGGCGTCGACGAGCGCGCGTATGCGTATGCCGATGAGCGTCTGTCGATCGGCGACTACGTGCTCACGGGCGGCGAGCTTCCCGCTATGGTCGTTGCCGATGCCGTCGTACGCCTGATTCCCGGCGCCCTGGGCGACGAGATGAGCAACGTCGACGAGTCGTTCTCCACCGCCGAGGACGGAGGACTGCTCGAGTACGCGCAGTACACCCGCCCCGCCGAGTTCAACGGCGAGGGCGTGCCGCCGGTGCTCGTGAGTGGCGATCACGCCAAGGTCGATGCCTGGCGCCGCAAGAACGCCATCGAGCGCACCTGCCGCTGGCGTCCCGATCTGATTGAGACGGCGCGCCTTACGCCCCAGGAGCGTGCGTACGCGCAGGAGATTTTGGACGCTTCGTATTCGCAGAGCGAGGAGTGAGAATGGTTCCATCGCAGCATTCCGCGTTGAGGGGCGCTTTTGAGTGGATCGCGGTCATCGCGATCGCATTGGTCGCCACCTTCTTGATTCGCTCGTTTGTGGTCGAGCCCTTTGTGGTGCCCACCGGCTCCATGGAGTCCACGATCGAGATTGGCGACCAGATCCTGGCACAAAAGGTGAGCCTCGAGCTCGGTCAGCCCGTCAAGCAGGGCGATATCGTGGTGTTTCACAACCCCGATGGCACCTCCGAGCATGATGTTCTTGTCAAGCGTGTTATTGCCACGGCCGGCCAGACGGTCGACCTGCAGGATGGCAAGGTGGTCGTTGACGGCCAAGCGCTCGACGAGGACTATACGACGGGCATGAGCTGGCCACTTTCGGTCCAAGCGCCCGGTGCTCAGGTAAGCTATCCCTACACCGTTCCCGACGGGTGCGTGTGGGTGATGGGCGACAACCGCGAAAACTCTGCCGACTCACGCTACTTTGGTCCCGTCGATCGCTCTGATTTGATCGCTGTGGCGCTTGTGCGCTACTGGCCGCTCAACCGCATCGGCGCTATCGACTAAAAACCGCTATAGTACAGTACCTAACCGTGTAATCGTTTCGACGAGGGGATATTAGAGGCATGAACGCTTCATCGCTTTCCTTCCAAGACATCATCCTGCGCCTCCAGCAGTACTGGGGCGAGCAGGGCTGCGTCATTATGCAGCCCTATGACTCCGAGGTCGGTGCCGGCACCTTCCATACCGCGACCACGCTGCGCTCGCTCGGTCCCGCCGAGTGGCGCACCTGCTATGCGCAGCCCTGCCGCCGTCCCGCCGACGGCCGCTACGGCGAGAACCCCAACCGCATGCAGCACTACTATCAGTTCCAGGTGCTCATCAAGCCTTCTCCGGTTAACGCCCAGGAGCTCTACCTGGGGTCTCTTGCCGCTATCGGTCTGGACCCCAACGACCATGACGTCCGCTTTGTCGAGGACGACTGGGAGAGCCCGACGCTCGGCGCCTGGGGCCTTGGCTGGGAGGTCTGGCTCAACGGCATGGAGGTCACGCAGTTTACGTACTTCCAGCAGGTGGGAGGCATCGAGGTCGACCCCGTGCCCGTTGAGATCACCTATGGCCTGGAGCGCATCGCCATGTATGCGCAGGGCGTCAACTCCGTCTACGACCTGGTGTGGAGCTACCTGCCCGACGGCACGCCCATGACCTACGGCGACGTGTTCCTCGAGAACGAGCGCGAGTTCAGTGCCTATAACTTTGAGGTCGCCAACGTCGAGATGATGCGTCAGAAGTTTGACGACTACGAGGCCGAGTGCCATTCCTGCCTGGAGCGAAAGCTGCCGCTGCCGGCGTACGACTGTGTCATGAAGTGCAGCCACGCTTTCAACCTGCTCGATGCCCGTGGCGCGCTGTCCGCGGTCGAGCGTGCCAACTACATCCTGCGCGTCCGCGCCGTCGCCAAGGCGTGCTGCGAGGCCTACATGGCCGAGGTCGCCGGAGTCAACGAGAATGCCGACCAGGAAGGCGAGGTGGCGTAAGCCATGGCAGACGCTAAGGATTTCCTGTTTGAGATCGGTACGGAGGAAATGCCCTCTGCACCGCTGAACAATGCCGTCAAGCAGCTTGGCACCATGATCGCCAGGGGTCTCGACGAGGCCGGTCTGGCCCACGGCGAGGTCCGCGTGATCTCGAGCCCGCGCCGCCTGGCTGCACTCGTTGCCAACGTCGCCACCGCGACCGATGAGGTTCACGAGGTCAAGCGTGGCCCCGCGGCCAACATTGCCTTCGACGCTGACGGTAACGCCACCAAGGCCGCCCAGGGCTTCGCCCGCAAGTGCGGTGTGGCTGCCGAGGACCTGGTCCGTCGCGAGGACACTGACGGTCGCGAGTATGTGTTCGCCGAGAAGAACATTCCCTCCGCACCGGCTACCCCGATCCTGACGGCCCTGTGCGAGAAGACCATCGCCGGCCTGCAGTGGCCCAACTACCGCTCCCAGCGCTGGGGCCACGAGCATGCCACGTTCGTGCGTCCGGTCCGTTGGATCTGCTGCCTTCTGGGCGAGGACGTTGTGCCCGTGTCGTTTGCCGACGTGACGAGTGGCAACACCACGCGCGGTCATCGCGTACTTGGCCCTGGTGACCATGTGGTCGCCAGCCCCGCCGTCTACGAGCAGGTGCTCGAGGACGCCGGCGTGCTTTCTGCCGAGCGTCGTCGCGAGGCCATCCTTGCCGGTATCGCCGAGGTCGAGGCCGCTCGCCCCGGCTGCCATGTCGACACGCCCAAGAAGGTCTTTGAGGAGGTCATCAACCTCTGCGAGTGGCCGACGGTGCTTGTCGGTACCTTTGACGAGGAGTTCCTCAAGGTCCCGCACGAGATCATCTGCGAGTCCATGCTCACCAACCAGCGCTACTTCCCGATCTATGACGGCGAAGGCAAGCTGACGCGTGAGTTCGTGGTCGTCTCCAACAGCAAGCCCGAAAACGCCGAGCGCGTGATCGACGGCAACGAGCGCGTCGTGCGCGCCCGTCTGGACGACGCAAAGTTCTTCTACGAGGAGGACCTGAAGATCTCCCTCGACGAGTTCCGTGAGCGTCTGGCCAAGGTTGCCTTCCAAGAGAAGCTCGGCAGCGTGCTCGCCAAGTCCGAGCGCATCGAGCAGCTCGCGCTCGCTATTGCCCGCGAGGCTCATCTGGGCGCCCACCTGGCCGCCGATGCCGCTCGCGCCGCGCACCTGTGCAAGGCCGACCTGGTATCCAACGCCGTCGTCGAGTTCACGAGCCAGCAGGGCGTGATGGGCGGTTACTACGCCACCGCGATGGGGGAGAACGACGAGGTCGCCCACGCCATTCGCGATCACTATCGTCCCCGCTTTGCCGGTGACGAGCTGCCCGAGGGCACCGCTGGCTGCATCGTGGCCTGTGCCGACAAGCTCGATACCATTGCCGGTATCTTTGCCATCGGCGAGCCCCCGACCGGCTCCTCCGACCCCTATGCGCTGCGTCGTGCCGCTATCGGCATCATCAACATCCTGCGCGACCGTCTGCCGATCGACCCCACGTCGCTCATCGACTTCGCCCTCGAGCTCTACAGTGAGCAGGGCATTGAGTTCGACGCCGCCGAGGTCGCCCAGCAGGTCCGTGACTTCTTCCATGGCCGCCTGGTGAGCATGGCCCGCGACGAAAAGGTCCCGGCCGATACCGTTGCCGCCGTCTCCGCGGTGCACATCATCGCTCCGTCCGTCTTCTTCGCCCGCTGCGCCGCCCTCGACGAGGCCCGCAAGAACGACGCCGAGACGTTCGACAACCTTGCGACCGCCTATGCTCGCGCCGCGCATATCTCCAAGCCCGAGCTGGGCGTGGAGTACGACCGCAGCCTGATGGGCGAGGCCGAGCTCGCGCTTGCCGATGCCTCCGAGGCCGCTCAGACCGCCGTCGATGCCGCCCTTGTTGCCGAGGATTACCCGGCTGCATTTGCCGCCCTCGCCGCCCTGCGTGCGCCCATTGACCGTTTCTTCGATGAGGTTATGGTCATGGACAAGGACGAGCAGCTCCGCGATAATCGCCTTAAGCTGCTCAACCGCTTCGAGGCCGTTTTCTCCGGCATTGCCAACATCGGTGAGCTTGCCCGCAAAAAGTAAGCCAGCCTGCGCGTAAGCGCAAAAGGAGCCCCGCATGGATTGCCCGGTCACCGCTCGTCCCACCGTTATCGTTATCTCCGACTCGCTCGGCGATACCGCTTGTGAGGTGGTGCTTGCGGCGTCCGGGCAATTTGATGAAGGGACTTTTCGTTTGTTGCGCCTGCCCAAGGTGACCTCGGTGGAGCAGGTGGAGTCGTTTGTGGGCCCGCGCGTCGATGCCGACCATCGCGATATTGCCGTGTTTCACACCATTGTCGATCCGGCGCTTCGCGCCCGCGTGCTCGATTACCTGGGCATGCTGCATATCCGTTCGGTCGACCTGATCGGTCCGACGCTCGCCGTGCTATCGTCGCTCATCGGTGTGCCGCCCAAAGGCGTCGCGGGCGTGATTCACAGGACCGATGACCGCTATTTCCATCGTATCGAGGCCATGGAATATTTCGTTGAGCACGATGACGGGCGCGGTTGCGACGATTTGTCGGGTGCCGATATCGTGCTGCTGGGCGTATCGCGCACGTCCAAGACGCCGCTGTCGATGTATCTGGCTTATCAGGGCTACAAGGTTGCCAATGTTCCGTTGGCCCATGGCATGGAGCCGCCGAAGTCGATTTACGAGGTCGACCCGATGCGCCTGTTCGGCCTGATTTCGACCGTCGATGTGATTTCCGAAATTCGCGATAGCCGCTTGGGCGATGACTACGCTCGTGCCGTTGCCGGCTCCTATGCCGAGCCCGAGAGCGTGCGCAGCGAGCTCGAGGAAGCCCGTTCCCTCATGAAGCGGCTAGGCTGCTTTGTGGTGCGTACCGACGGCAAGGCCATCGAGGAGAGCGCTGCCGAGATCATCAGCCACTTGGAGGAAATCCAAGAAGCCCGTGCCCGCCGCGCCGCCCGTCGAGCCCAACAGCGGTACCTGAGATGATTTTTTAATCCCCGTCCCAGAAAAATCATCGAAGTGGCTAAAAAGTCTGAATTGGTAAAGCGATTTAGCAAAAATATTGCATCTGACCTGTATTTTCTTGTAGTGGTATCTTCATAAGGTAACCAACTTTACCTACCGTTTACCGCCATATTTACCACGTTTACCAACCCCCGCGTCCTCTGCGCAAGCCCGCTCAATGCCCGCCGTATAGTACCCTCACGGCCCACATCCGGCGGGTCGATTCGTTACCACGGTCGTGCGCGAGAACGCATGGAAGGGGAAGTATCGTGAGCGATTGCAAGAGGGTTTACCGTTTTGGAACCGACGCCCAGGGCACCTGTGTCACCGAGGGCGACAAGTCCATGAACTTCGTGCTTGGCGGCAAGGGCGCAAACCTTGCCGAGATGAGCCGCATCGGCCTGCCGGTTCCCGGTGGTTTTACCATTACCTGCCAGACCTGTGTCGAGTACTCCGGTGCCGGCAACGTCTGGCCCGAAGGCGCGCTCGATGAGATCGTTGCCGCCGAGGCGGACCTCGAGGCCCGCTGCGGCAAGAAGCTCGGTGACGCCTCCGATCCGCTGCTCGTGTCGGTTCGCTCGGGCGCTCCGTTTTCCATGCCCGGCATGATGGACACGGTCCTCAACTTGGGTCTCAACGACGACTCCGTCCAGGGTCTCATTGCCCAGACGCAAAACCCGCGCTTTGCTTGGGATAGCTACCGCCGCTTGCTCCAGATGTTTTCCAACGTCGTCATGGGCGTTGACGCCGACCTGTTCGAGAACGCCCTGACCCAGGCCCGTCTGGTCGCCGGCGTTCGCGTCGATTCCGAGCTTTCGGCCGAGGACCTGCAGGAACTTGTCGAGACCTTTAAGGGCATCTTCTCCGAGAACGTCGATGCCGCCCTGTATCCCGAGCTCGAGGTCGCCGATGGCAAGCCCGTCTTCCCGCACGACCCGGAGCTTCAGCTACGCCTTGCCATCCAGGCCGTCTTTGGCAGCTGGATGAACGAGCGCGCCTGCATCTACCGCAAGCAGCATGGCATTTCCGACGAACTCGGCACCGCCGTCAACGTGCAGGCCATGGCCTTTGGCAACAAGGGCGAGACATCTGCGACCGGCGTTGCCTTCACGCGCAATCCGGCCGACGGCACCAAGGAGTTCTACGGTGACTTTTTGGTTAATGCCCAAGGCGAGGACGTCGTCGCCGGTATCCGCAACACCGAGCCCATCGCCGACCTCAAGACCACCCCGGGCCTCGAGTCCGCGGGCGAGGAGCTCGAGCGCGTCTTCCTGACGCTCGAGGATCACTATCGCGACATGTGCGACATTGAGTTCACCATCGAGCAGGGCAAGCTCTGGATGCTCCAGACCCGCGTGGGCAAGCGAACTGCCACCGCCGCCCTGCGCATCGCCATCGAGATGGTCGAGGAGGGTCTGATCACCCGCGATGAGGCTGTGAGCCGCATCGATCCCGCGCAGCTCGACCAGCTCCTGCACCCACAGTTCGACGCCTCCAAGAAGTACGAGGCTCTCGCCAGCGGTCTTAATGCCAGCCCCGGTGCCGCCGTGGGCGAGGTCGTGTTCTCGAGCGACGACGCCGTCGCGCGCGCCAACGAGGGCCACAAGGTCATTCTGGTTCGTTGGGAGACCAACCCCGACGACCTGAAGGGCATGGTCGCCGCCGAGGGCATCCTGACCAGCCACGGTGGCAAGACGAGCCATGCCGCCGTTATCGCCCGCGGCATGGGTACGCCCTGCGTCTGCGGCGTTGAGCGCTTCCATATCGACGCCGCCGAGAAGGTCGTGCGCATCGAGGGCAGTGACCGCGTGCTGCACGAGGGCGACGTCATCTCCATCGACGGTACCCAGGGTATCGTCGTCGACGGCGCCGTTGATCTGGTCTCGGCCGAGCTCACCGGCGATCTGGACACTATCCTGTCCTGGGCCGACGAGATTCGTCTGGACGAGACCGGCGGCCACGCCAACCATGTGCGCGTCAACGCCGACAACCCCGAGGATGCCACGCTCGCACTCGAGTTTGGCGCCGAGGCCATCGGCCTGTGCCGCACCGAGCACATGTTCCTGGGCGACCGCAAGAACATCATCCAGAGCTTTATCCTGTCTGACGATGAGGCCGTGAAGCAGCAGGCCCTGGCCGACCTGCTCAAGGTTCAGACGGAGGACTTCCTGGCGATGTTTAAGACCATGTCCGGTCGCGATGTGGTCGTTCGCCTGCTCGATCCGCCGCTTCATGAGTTCCTGGATAATCCTCGCGAGCTTGAGGTCGCCATCACCAAGAAGGAAGCCGCTGGTGCCAGCGAGGAAGAGCTTGCCGTCCTGCGCGCCCGCTTGCGTCGTATCGACGGCATGGTCGAGTCCAACCCGATGCTCGGCCTACGTGGCGTGCGCCTGTCCGTCGTCTTTAGCGATCTGCCGCTCATGCAGGTTCGCGCCGTCGCCACGGCTGCCGCTCGCCTCATCAAGGAGGGCGTCGATCCGCGTCCCGAGATCATGGTTCCGCTCGTCTCCATCACGGCCGAGCATGTCCAGACCCGCGAGGTTATCGAGCGCGTAATCGCCGAGGTTTCCGCCGAGGAGGGCGTCGAGCTCAATATTCCCGTGGGCACAATGCTCGAGCTGCCGCGCGCCTGCATGGTCGCCGACGAGATCGCCCATCACGCAGACTTCTTCTGCTTTGGCACCAACGACCTCACCCAGACGACCTTCGGTTTCTCGCGTGACGACGCCGAGGCTAAGTTCATCCCGCTGTACATGCATAAGAAGATCTTGAAGGACAATCCCTTCGAGACCATCGACGCGGCGGTGCTGGAGCTCGTGCGCATGGCCGTGGAGAAGGGTCGCGCCACCAACCCCGACATGCACTTTGGCGTGTGCGGCGAGCACGGCGGCGACCCCAAGTCCATCAAGGGCCTGTTTAACGTGGCCGACGTGGACTACGTGTCCTGCTCGCCCTACCGCGTGCCCCTCGCGCGCCTGGCCGCCGCTCAGGCCAAGCTCGAGGCCAAGCGTTCCGCCTAACGTTTTGGGTTTAGACGCCTAGCGTAGTCCCCTTCATGTCGCCCGTCTCATTCGTGAGACGGGCGGTTATCATGTGCGGGTTTTGTCTTTTTGTCTGCGTAAAAAATTGTTCTTGCAGCAGAAACCCGCGCGTGTATACTCGAATACGTTTGTTCAACTACGTGCCGGCCAAGGTGGTACGGCACCTCTAGAAGAGTAAGGAATTGCACATGGATTACATCCGCGCAATCGAGCGTCAGCAGATCCGCGAGGACATTCCTCAGGTTCGCGTCGCCGACAACGTCAAGGTTCACTACCGCATTAAGGAAGGCGACCGCGAGCGCATCCAGGTCTTCCAGGGCGACGTCATCCGCATGGCCGGCGCCGGTGCCCGCGAGACCTTCACCGTCCGCAAGATGTCCTTCGGTGTCGGTGTTGAGCGTACCTTCCCGCTTCACAGCCCCAAGATCGCCAAGCTCGAGGTCGTTCGTCATGGTCGCGTCCGTCGCGCCAAGCTGTACTACCTCCGCGACAAGGTGGGCAAGGCTGCTCGTATCCCCGAGAAGCGCTAAGAAGATCGCAGCGTCTGTCCACTCGTTTGGACACAAGGGTCACCTTCGGGTGGCCCTTCTTTTTATCTGATTTGCATGCAAGGAGGGCCTGGTATGGCCAACATGACGAGCTCGGTTTCGGCATCGCAGGTTGCCGGAGAGCTGGCGAGCGCTACGTTTGAGGAGATTCCCGCCCTCGTGGAGCATTATCGCGAGGACCCGCGCCAGCAGGTGATCAAGGCTTGCGAGCGCGCCCTCAAGCGCCATGCCAAAGAGCTTGCCGAGCGCGAGCGCGTCAATGACATGTACGAGCTTATGCATGAGCTTGGCGGCGATGGGGTGGTCGTCGGTGTCGACGAGGTGGGTCGCGGATCGGTGGCCGGTCCTTTGACGGTATGCGCCGTCTGCCTTCCTATGGAGCCGCGCGTCTGGGGCATCAACGATTCCAAAAAGCTCACGCCGGCGCGCCGCGAGTTGCTCTCAGTGAAGATTGCCGAGGTGGCGACGGCGATCGGTTTTTGCCATATCGCGCCTAAGGATATCGATGAGATGGGCATGGCCCGTGCCATCCGCGCTGCCGTTGCGGGCGCCGTGGCCGATACGGGACTTGAACCCGACTGCGTCCTCATGGATGGCAACCCCTTGGGCGCCGTTCCTAACGAGCGCGATGTGGTGAAGGGCGATGCCAAGATCGCCTGCATCGCTGCGGCGTCCATCATGGCCAAGGTCACGCGTGACGAGATGATGGTTGAGTACGACGCCGAATATCCCGAGTACCATCTGGCCGAGTCGAAGGGCTATGCAAGCCCCGAGCATATCGAGGCCATTCGCAAACATGGACTTTGTCCTCTGCACCGCGTGAGCTTTTGCGGAAACTTTCTGCAGACTGAGCGCCTTTTCTAGGTCAATTGTGGAGACAGGGACCTTAAAGATTCTATAAACCTGCTGGTAGCGGGCCGTATGCAACACCATTGCTGTGTACGGCCCGTTTTTTGACGGCATTTGGTCAGCTTTTGGTTTGCTTCCGGTACTTACCCGCATGAAAGGTGCCCTCATCATCGGGGCAATGCAGCGTGCGGGAAAGGAGACCCCATGAGTGCCGCAAGCAAAAAGAGTAAGACGCAGCAGCTCAAGGAGCGTTGGGAAAACGGCGAGCTCGACTCCGGGGCGATGACGCCCGAGTTTATCAAGGGACTCAGTCCTCGCGAGCTGGGCATGCTGGGCGAGCTGATCACCATCGACTACTTTAACGAGCGCGGCTACACCTTGCTGGAGCAGGGTTATCGTTGCACCGAGGGCGAGGCTGATCTGGTGCTGCTCGATGAGCTCGACGATGTCGTGGTAATGGCCGAGGTCAAGACCAGACGCGTTGCACTGGATTGCAGCACGAGAGTCTTTCCGGAGGAGGCCGTGGACGCCCAAAAGCAACGCCGCTACCGCCGCATCGCAAGCTGCTATCTTATGGAGCATTATCCGCTCAAGGCGATTCGCTTCGATGCCGTGGGTGTCACCATCCGCGGCGGGCATATCGCCGAGATCGAGCACCAGTACAACGCGTTCGATTGGCAGGTGTCGTGATGGCGTTCGAGACGTTTGCCGTTCACGCGGCCTGCATCCGCGGCGTCGAGGCGATTCCCGTCACGGTCGAGGTCTCGCTTGCCGGTGGCGTTCCGGGCATTCAGATGCTCGGTATTCCGAGTATGGAGGTGATGGAGTCACGCGGTCGTATTCGCTGCGCGATGCGCTCCGCCGGGTTCGAGATCCCACGCTCGGGCATTACGGTCAACCTGGCGCCCGGCGATATTCGCAAGACCGGTAGCGGCTTTGATCTGCCCATCGCCATCGCGGTTCTGGCGGCCGATGGGCAGATTCCCCGTGACAACTTCGATCGCTGCCTTATCGCAGGTGAGCTTGGTCTGGACGGTACGGTGCTTCCCGTCAAGGGCGAGGTGGCGTTTCAGCTGCTGGCTCGCGACATGGGGCTGTCTTTTATCGCCGGCAGGTCAGACCAGCATGTGCCACTCGCGGGCGTGGATTGCGGCTTTATCGATCATCTGTCTCAGCTTGCTCACGGCATGGGCGATGCCGCACGGCACTACTTGGATTCCGAGGGTGTCGAGGCGACCTTTGAGCCCGAGCTCGACTATGCAGACGTGCTGGGGCAGGAAGTCGCTAAACGCGGCATGGCGCTTGCGGCGGCAGGAGAACTCGGCTTGCTCATGATCGGGTCTCCGGGATCGGGCAAGACGATGCTCGCACGCCGTATGACCGGCATCCTGCCCGAGCTTTCCGTTGAGGATCAGCAGGAGGCACTGTGCATCCATTCGGTTTTGGGTGAGAACATTGATGGCTTGTTGGCGGGGCACCGCCCCTTCCGCAGTCCCCACCACAGTATTTCGACCGCAGGCCTTATTGGCGGCGGGCGCCCGGTGCACCCGGGTGAGATCAGCCTTGCTCATGGCGGCGTGCTCTTTTTGGACGAGCTTGCCGAGTTTCCCACGGGTGTGCTGCAGACGCTGCGTCAGCCCATCGAGCGCGGCTACGTGAGGATCGTACGCGTCGACGGGGCTTTTACCTTCCCGTCGCGCTTTCAGCTGCTGGCTGCGAGCAATCCCTGCCCCTGCGGCTTTTTGGGCGATCGCGAGGTGCCGTGTCGCTGCTCGGCGGCGATGGTCGAGCGCTATCGGTCTAAACTGCGCGGTCCCTTGGCCGACCGTATCGACATGATGATCGATGTGACCCGTCCCGACCCTCAAGTGATTATCGAGGGTGCGGAGGGTATGTCGTCGGCCGAGTTACGTGACTACGTTGTGCGCGGTCGTGCCTTTCGCGCCTGGCGCGAGTCCCGTATGGACGATGCGGATGCCGAGGCCGAGGATGACGAGACGCGGTCCATTGACGGCGTCGTTTCGACCTTCGAGCTCGATGATGCTGCCGAGAAATGCGTGCTCGGCCTATCCAAACGCACGCATCTCACGGGCCGCGGCATCGTACGCCTGGTGCGTATCGCGCGTACAATCGCTGACGTCGCCGAGAGCGAGCAAGTGACGCAGGACCATGTGCTCGAGGCGGCGATGTACCAGGGAAGGAGGGACCAATGATGGCCGAGGGGACCTTCGAGCTGCATCCAGGTGATGCGTTGTATCCCGAGACCGTTTTGGAGCTTTCTGATGTACCCCAGACGCTTTATGTGCGCGGCAACCCCGAGGTGCTTTCGACGCCCGCGCTCTCCATCATCGGCGCGCGCAAGGCCTCGCCGTATGGTCTTGCCGTGGCAGAGCTTGCGGCAAAGGTGGCGGTTGATGCGGGAGTGACGGTTGTTTCGGGCGGCGCGGTCGGTTGTGACCAGGCCTCGGGTTGGGCTGCGGTCAACGCCGGCGGCAAACACGTCGTGGTGCTGGGGACGGGCGCCGACGTGGTCTACCCGCGTTCGAGCGCGGGGCTTATTACTCGCGCGCTCGATACGGGTGGCGCGGTCGTGTCGATCTCTCCGTGGGGCATGGGTCCGCGCAAGTTTGCCTTTCCGCGCCGCAATCGCGTGATCGCGGCCCTGTCGCAAGCCCTCTTTGTATCCGAGGCGGGTATGCCTTCCGGGACGTTTTCTACAGCCGAGGCTGCTATGGATTTGGGGCGCGAACTTCTTGCCGTGCCGGGGTCGATCCTATCGCCCGAGTCGCGTGGCACGAATTACCTCATTGCGAACGGTGCCTGCTGCATCGTCGACGAGGAATCTATCGAGATGGCTATCTCACGCGTCTACGGAACCCTGCGCTACTCGCGCCCCGATGCTCCCGGCATTGCCGACCTGAATCCAACACAGCAGACCGTGATGCATGCGCTCATCGCCTCTCCGCTCAAGGTCGACGACATCGCGGCGCTCGTCTCACTCGATGCTGTCGGCGTACTCAAACTCTTGGGTTCGCTTGAACTCGAGGGCCTTATCGAGCGCATGATGGATGGAAGGTATGCGCCCTCCAAGTTTGCCCTTCACGCCCAGACGCCCTTCGGGCACAATGGAAAACGTGTCAATTAGAAAGGTGTTTGCAGATGCAGTTCGATCAGGTGACGGTTATCGGTGGCGGTCTGGCGGGTTCGGAATGCGCGATCCAGCTGGCAGACCGCGGGTTTGCCGTAAAGCTGTGCGAGATGCGCCCCCAGGTGAGCTCCCCGGCTCACCATACCGATCACCTGGCAGAGCTCGTCTGCTCCAATTCGTTTAAGTCGACCCGTCCGGATTCCGCGGCTGGTTTGCTGAAGGCCGAGCTTGAGCGCATGGGTTCAGTCCTGCTCGACTGCGCCCATCGCGCTGCTGTTCCCGCTGGTGGCGCCCTGGCGGTCGACCGTGTTACATTCTCCGAGCTCGTCGAGGCTGAGGTTGCCGCCCGCCCCAATATCGAGGTCGTTCACGGCGAGGTCACCCAGATCCCCGAGGGCCACGTGGTCATTGCCGCGGGCCCGCTGTGTTCACCGGCGCTGAGCGAAGAGGTCATGAAGCTCGTCGGTGGCGACGCCTTGGCATTCTTTGATGCGGCGGCGCCGATCGTCGATGCCTCCACGCTCGATATGGACGTGCTGTTTTCGCAGTCGCGCTACGAGGAGCAGGGGAGCGGCGACTATCTCAACGCTCCGCTCAACAAGGAGGAGTACGAGGCCTTTATCGAGGCGCTCACCACGGCCGACCGCGTGGTGCTCAAGGACTTTGAGGGCGGCGATCTGTTCCAGGCCTGCCAGCCTGCCGAGGAGGTTGCGCGCACCGGCAAGGACGCCATTCGCTTTGGCGCCATGAAGCCCGTCGGCCTCACCGACCCGCGTACCGGACGTCGCCCTTGGGCGGCGATTCAGCTGCGTGCCGAGAACAAGGAGAAGACCGCCTATAACCTGGTGGGCTTCCAGACCAACCTGACCTTTGGCGAGCAGAAGCGCGTCTTCCATATGGTGCCGGGCCTGGAGAACGCTGAGTTCTTCCGCTACGGTGTCATGCACCGCAATACCTTTGTCGACGCCCCGCACGTGCTCGATGGCACCTTTGCCGTGCCCGGTACCGGCGTGCGCCTGGCCGGTCAGATCACCGGCACCGAGGGGTACATGGAAGCCGTGGCGACCGGTCTGCTCGCGGCGCTCAACACCTATGCAGAGGCTATCGGCGCCGATTCCGTCGAGTTGCCCCGCGTGGGCGCCCTGGGTGCGCTCGTGGGCTATGCGACCGATCCTGCCACCGTGGGCTATCAGCCCATGCATGTCAACTTTGGCCTGGTGCCGCCGCTCGAGGACGGTAAGCGCCGCAGCAAGCGCGACCGCTATCAGGCCTATGCGGACCGTGCGCTCGAGGCCCTCGATGCCTACTTGGCCACGCGTTCCGACTTGTTTGGAGGCGACCGGTCATAGCCTTTGACCTGTACGACACCGTCGACTCTTTTATCGCCTATATCGCACGCGTTGAGGGGCTTTCTCCCAACACGGTGACGGCCTATGGCTCGAGACTGGAGCGCTTTGCTGCCTGGTGCGAGCGCGAGGATATTGATGCTTTCGCTGCCGACGTGCGCACCATTCGTCGCTATCTTGCTGAGCTTTCGCGTGAGCAGGTGGCTCCCCGAACGCTTGCGGCGCACCTGTCGGCTATCCGATCTCTCTATCGCTGGATGGCTGCCGAGGGGATTGTCGAGGGCGATGCGGTCTCGGCGATCGCGTCGCCCAAGCTGCCGCGTGACCTGCCGGGCGTCCTTACGACCCAGCAGGTCGAGGCGCTGCTCAAGACGCCTGATACCTCAACACCCGCGGGACTGCGCGATGCGGCGATGCTCGAGTTGCTCTATGCCTCGGGTGCCCGCATCTCAGAGCTTGCGGCGCTCAATGTGGAATCCATCTCATGGTCCGAGCGCACGCTGCGCCTGTGGGGCAAGGGGAGCAAGGAGCGTATCGTCCCTCTGTATCGTCGTGCGCTCGATGTGACGCGTCTCTATATTGAAGAGGGGAGGCCGGAGTTGCTCGCTCGGGCAAAGCGCCGCGACCTCGCTACCGGGCCGCATCCGCTGCTTATATCGGCGCGCGGCAATCGCATGAGCGCCGCGATGCTCCGGCGGCGGTTCCATACGCTGGCGACGCTCGCCGGCATTCCGGCTGACATCGCCCCGCATGCGATGCGCCATACCTTTGCGACCGACTTGCTCGAGGGCGGTGCGGACCTGCGCTCGGTTCAAGAGCTGCTAGGTCATGCGAGCCTGTCCACGACGCAGATCTACACGCATCTCACACCCGATCGGCTTAAACGTGCCGTGGCTCAAGCCCATCCCCGCGGCGAATAGTGGCTGGGACGTCCCGCGCCGCACTCAGGTGTGTGGTTTTGATTGCGGGTTGGCAGGAAGAGGCATTCCTGCTATCATTCATCGGGTTGCTTCACGGCAACATGTTTTTATCACGCACGCGCGGCTACTTCATACCGTGGTGCCCGGGCTTTGGTAGCACATGTCCGGGTTGGTTTTGGAGGATGACCCCGCGCGGAGGCAAACCACAGGAGGTTTAACATGGCTACCAAGATTAATATCCGCACCCTGCTCGAGGCCGGCTGCCACTTCGGTCACCAGACCCGTCGCTGGAACCCCAAGATGAAGCCGTTCATCTTCGGTGAGCGCAACGGCATCTACATCCTCGACCTCAAGCAGACCATCCTCGACGCCGACCAGGCCTACACCTTCGTCAAGAACGTCGCCAAGGGTGGCAACGTGCTGTTCGTCGGCACCAAGAAGCAGGCTCAGGAGGCCGTCAAGAACGCTGCTGAGCGCGCCAACATGCCTTACATCAACCAGCGTTGGCTCGGCGGTATGCTGACCAACTTCGTCACCATCCGCTCCCGCATCAACCGCATGGAGGAGCTCGAGGCCATGGTCGAGGACGGCCGCATGGCTGTTCTGCCTAAGAAGGAGCAGGCTGTTCTCGGCAAGGAGCTCACCAAGCTCCAGACCAACCTCGGTGGCGCCCGCGACATGAAGGGTCTGCCCCAGGCTCTCTTCGTCATCGACACCAAGCGCGAGGAGAACGCCATCAAGGAGGCTCAGCGCCTGAACATCCCCGTCGTCGCCCTGATCGACACCAACTCCGATCCCGACGAGGTCGAGTACGGCATCCCCTGCAACGATGACGCTATCTCCGCTGTCACCCTTATGTGCGAGCTCATGGCTGACGCCTGCCTCGCTGGCTCTGGTAAGGAGCAGGTCTCCGAGGCCGAGATGGCCGCTGAGCCCAAGGCCGAGTAAATCAGTCTTAGTTAATTCTTTTTCATCTCTTTGAAAGGAACCACAATGGCCCAGATTACCGCCGCTATGGTCAAGCAGCTCCGCGAGATGACCGACTCCCCGATGATGGAGTGCAAGAAGGCTCTCGTCGAGGCTGACGGCGACATGGACGCCGCTGTCGACGTTCTGCGTAAGAACGGCCTTGCCAAGGCTGCCAAGAAGGCTGGCCGTGAGACCAACGAGGGCGCTGTCGCCGCGTTCGTCTCCGAGGATGGCAAGACCGGCGCTCTGCTCGAGCTCTCCTGCGAGACCGACTTCGTTGGCTCTAACGCCAAGTTCACCGGCTTTGCTTCCAAGGTCGCTGAGGTTGTCGCTACCACCGAGCCTGCTGACGTCGACGCTCTGCTCGAGAAGCCGATGGGCGAGGAGACCGTTTCCTCCGAGCTCACCGAGATGATTCACATCATGGGCGAGAACATGAAGATCTCCCGCTTCGCTGCCCGCAAGGCTGAGAACGGCGCGCTCGCTTCTTACATCCACATGGGTGGTAAGATCGGCGTCCTCGTCGAGTTCGCCTTCGAGAAGGCTGAGACCGCTCAGGCTGAATCCTTCAAGACCTTCGCTCACGACGTTGCCCTTCAGGTTGCCGCCGTCGCCCCGATCTGCGCTACCCGCGATCAGGTTCCGGCCGAGACCGTCGAGCACGAGAAGCAGATCTACATGGCTCAGGCTGCCGAGTCCGGTAAGCCCGAGGCTATCCAGGAGAAGATGGCTGTCGGCCGTCTGGAGAAGTTCTACAAGCAGTCCGTGCTCACCGAGCAGGAGTTCATCAAGGACAGCTCCCTCACCATCAAGAAGTACGCTGAGCAGGTCTCCAAGGAGCTCGGCGACACCATTACCGTCGTTGCCTTTGACCGTCTGGTCCGTGGCGAGTAAATAAGCTCTTGTAGCTGGTAATGAGCAGGCTGTGGGTTTTACTCACAGCCTGCTTTTTCATGGCTCTTATCAGAGCCTTTGATATCATATTGAGAGTCTAATTAAAGGAGGATCGCTTTGTCCGACATCCGATATAAACGCGTGCTTCTTAAGCTTTCCGGCGAAGCACTGATGGGCGACGGCCAATATGGCATCGACCCCAAGGTTACCGACCATCTTGCCAAGCAGGTCAAGGAGCTGCTCGCCGCTGGCCATGAGGTCGGCGTCGTTGTCGGCGGCGGTAATATTTTCCGCGGCATGGCAGGCGCTGCCGGTGGCATGGAGCGTGCTCAGGCCGACTACATGGGCATGCTGGCAACCGTTATGAACGCGCTCGCCCTGCAGGATGCCTTCGAGCATAACGATGTTCCCTGCCGCGTTATGAGCGCTATCCAGATGAACGAGATCTGCGAGCCCTATATTCGCCGTCGCGCCATCAACCACCTTTCCAAGGGCAACGTCGTTATTTTTGCCGCCGGTTCGGGTAATCCGTACTTTACGACCGACACCGCCGCGGCTCTTCGTGCGTGCGAGATCGGCGCCGAGATTCTGATTAAAGCCACCAAGGTTGACGGCATCTACGATAAGGATCCCGTCAAGTGCGCCGATGCCGTCCGTTTTGACAAGATTACCTATCACGAGGTTCTCGTCCGCGGTCTGCAGGTTATGGATTCCACGGCTACGGCACTGTGCCAGGACAACCGTATGCCGATTTTGGTCCTCAACATCGATGGCGAGGACACCGTCAAGCGCGCGCTCGCGGGTGAGCCCGTCGGCACGCTCGTCTATCAGGAGGATTAAGCATGGCAGAGAACATCACCGCCCATATGGACAAGTCGCTCGAGTCCCTCAAGCATAACTTCTCCAAGGTCCGTACCGGCCGCGCCAATGCCAACATTCTGTCCGACATCACCGTCGATTATTACGGTGTTCCCACGCCGGTCACGCAGGTTGCCGCCGTCAAGACCCCCGAGGCCCACATGCTGCTCATCGAGCCGTGGGACAAGGCACTCATCAATGCTATCGTCAAGGCCATCGGCGCTTCCGATCTGGGTATTACCCCCAACTCCGATGGCACCGTCGTTCGTCTTCCGTTCCCGGCTCCCACTGAGGAGCGCCGTCGCGAGCTCGTCAAGGAGTGCCGCGAGTACGCCGAGCAGGCCAAGGTGTCTATCCGTAACATCCGTCGCGACTTCAACAACAAGCTCGAGCGCGATGAGGAGCTCACCGAGGACGATGTCCGTCGCGAGCAGGCCAAGGTCCAGAAGCACACTGATGAGTATGTCGCCAAGGTCGAGGAGCTTCTGAAGGAAAAAGAAGCCGAGGTCATGGAGATCTAAGGTGCAATACGACGAGCATAAACTGGTCGAGTACTTTGCCGACGCCCCTGCGGGCGTCGGTTTTTCCGACCTTGATCTCAATAACATTCCGCACCATATCTCGTGCATCATGGACGGCAACGGTCGTTGGGCCACGTCGCGCGGTCTCGCACGCACCGAGGGCCACAAGGCGGGTATCGTCTCCCTTCGTGAGATTATTACCGCCTGCGTGCGTCTGGGCGTCGACGTGCTTTCGGCCTATGCGTTTTCTACCGAAAACTGGAACCGCCCGCAGCATGAGGTCAACGTCTTGATGCATCTGTTTGCCAAGACGTTCATTGACGAGCTGCCGCTTCTAAAGCGCGAAAATGTGCGCGTTGTCTTTTTGGGTGATATTTCCGCGCTGCCCAAGAAGACCCGCGACGTTTTTGAACGCGGTCTTGCCGAGTGCGCCGATCACACCGGTATGACGCTGGCGCTTGCCGTCAACTACGGCGCGCGTGCCGAGATTACTCGCGCTGTCCGTCAGATCGCACTCGACGTTGCCGCCGGTAAGATCGACCCTGCCGCAATTGATGACGACATGGTGGCTTCTCACCTTTATACCGCCGGTCTTCCCGATCCTGAGCTTGTGATTCGCACCTCTGGTGAGCTGCGCCTTTCGAACTATCTGCTGTGGCAGGTGGCTTATTCCGAGTTCTACGTCACCGATACCTATTGGCCTGACTTTGATCGTTGGGGCCTTGTCGACGCCATTTTGGCCTATCAGGGCCGTGACCGTCGGTTTGGTGGACTGAGCAAGACCGAGGAGGCTTAATCGTGTCCGATCGTCCCAAGGCATCTGCTCCCAAGACGCCTGCGCGTAAAGCTGCCACTGCGGGAGCGCCTGCAGCGAAGAACGGCACCGGTTCGTGGCTGGCGGGCTTTATTACCCGTGCCGCCGCTGGTATCGTCTACGCCGTTGTCTTTATCCTGTGCCTGGTTTTGGGTATTGTGCCCACGGCCATCTTTGTTTCTGTCATGAGCGGTCTGTGCTGCTATGAGTTTTTCCGTATGACGAGGCTCGATGGCAAGATGGCTAACGAGCGCATGGGTATCGCTGCCGCCGTACTCTTTCCGCTGTCGGCGTTGGGCGATTCGATGTTGCTGAATGCCCTGCTTTTTGCCCTGATGCTCGCTGTGGGCATTTGGTATGTTTGGTCGCCGCGTACCCGCATCTCTGATGTGGCCGTGACGCTCATGGGTCCCATCTACACTGGCTTTATGCTGTCGGCTATCGTGCTGCTGCGCGATGCCGTGCCCGGTTTTGCCGGCGCCCTGCTTTCGGTGGGCGTTTGCGCGTCCCTTTGGGTCTCCGATTCGTTTGCCTACATCGTGGGTAGCCGTATCGGCAAGCACAAGATGGTTCCCAAGATCTCTCCCAAAAAGAGCTGGGAGGGGTTTGTCGGCGGCATCCTGGGCTCGGTTTTGATTTGGCTCATCCTGTGGGCGACGCACTTCTACAAGCTCAGCCTGCCCTATGCGCTGCTGTGCGGCGTGGTCGTGTCCGTCCTGGGCGTTATCGGAGACCTCATCGAGTCGCGCATCAAGCGCGGTGTGGGCGTTAAGGATTCCGGTAACCTTATCCCGGGCCACGGCGGCATGCTCGATCGTAGCGATTCGCTTATCTTTGGCTGCATTACCGCGCATCTGCTTTTGATGATCGGAGGCGTGCTGTAATGTCCTTCCAGACGACGTATGGCCCCGATGGACGTCTCCGTGTTGCCATCCTGGGTTGTACGGGCTCTATCGGCACCCAGGCGCTCGATGTGTGCCGCCAGCATGCCGATCGCCTGCAGGTGACGGCGCTGTCCGTTAACTCCAGTACCTCCGAGCTTGTTGCCGCTGCCCGCGAGTTCTCGGTTCCGGCGGTTGCCGTGGCCGATGTCGCTCATGGCGATGACGCCGTGCTGCAGGAGTTGCCCGAGGGAACGAAGCTCGGCGTTGGCGCGCAGGCGGTTTGCGAGCTCGCGCGTCGCGACGATGTCGACTGCGTGCTCGTCGCTATTGTGGGCGCCGCCGGTCTCGAGGCGAGCCATGCGGCCTTGACCTCGAATAAGCGTCTTGCCCTTGCCAACAAGGAGTCCCTCGTCGTCGGCGGCGACTTGCTTATGCCGTTGGCGCAACCGGGCCAGCTTATTCCAGTCGACTCTGAGCACTCCGCCATCTACCAGTGCTATCTGGGGGAGAACCCACGCGAGGCTCATTGTATTTGGCTCACCTGCTCGGGCGGTCCGTTCTTTGGCCGCACCCGCGACGAGCTCGACCGCGTGACGCGTGCCGATGCCCTCGCACATCCCACGTGGGCCATGGGTGCCAAGATCACCATCGACTCCGCCACCCTCATGAACAAGGGCCTGGAGCGCATTGAGGCCATGCATCTGTTTAACTGCGACCTCGATTTCATTAACGTGGTCGTGCAGCGTCAGTCCAAGATTCACTCTATGGTCGAGTTCGCCGACGGCTCCGTGATGGCGCATCTCGGTGCTTCCGACATGCGTATTCCCATCCAGTTCGCGTTCTCGTATCCCGAGCGTTGGGATACCCCGGCGCCTCGTATCGATTTCCGCGAGCTGGGGCAGCTCACGTTTGATGCTGCCGACATGGATACCTTCCGCTGTCTGGCACTGGCCGAACGTGCCGGCAAGACGGGTGGCACCATGCCGTGCGTGCTCAATGCCGCCAACGAGGTCGCCGTCGATGCCTTCCTGCACGATGGCTGCAGCTTTACCGATATCGATCGCATTGTGGAATCCTGCATGGATTCTCACGATATGCAGGCGGTCGATTCGTTTGAGCAGCTTCGCGACATCGATGCATGGGCGCGTGAAAAGGCTGCGCAGGTGCTCGCCGCAACCCGTTCCTAACCCATAAGGATTGCTTTTTCGTTTTATGGATACTGTTCTGAGCGTTCTCTCATCGGTCTTTTGGGGCCTGCTGATGCTTTCCGTCCTTGTGTTTTTGCACGAGGGCGGCCACTTTTTGGCGGCGCGTGCCTGCGGCGTCCGTGTGACCGAGTTCTTTTTGGGCCTGCCGTGTCGCTTTGACATCCATTACACGTCACGTCGCATTGGAACCAAGTTTGGTGTGACCCCGCTGCTGCTGGGTGGCTACGCTGCCATCTGCGGTATGGATCCGACCGACGTCTCGTGCGCCGATCGCGTGCTCGCGGCTATCTATCGTCATGGTCGCGTGACCGTGGCCGACCTTGCCGCCGAGCTCGAGCTATCCGAGGAGGTTGTGCTCAAGGCATGCGCCTTGCTCTTGGGTTGGGGCTCTATCGCGCCTTGGTATGAGGAAGGGGAGAAGCCCTCGCCGAGCTACTATCCCACCAAGTATCAGACGCTGCCACGAGACGCGGCGGGTTACACCACCTTTGACGGCCGCCGTTTCGATCGAGAGCATGCGACTACCGAGGGCGATGTGTGGGAGCTGCCGTGCGGCGAAGCCGAGTTCCTTGCGCAAGAGCGTTCGCATACCTATCTGGGCCAGGGTTTTCTCAAGCGCGCCTTTATGCTGCTCGCGGGCATTCTCGTCAATATCCTGACGGGCTTTTTGCTGCTTATGAGCATCTACTCTATTGCGGGTGTCACCGTGCCGATGGATACCAACGTGATCGGTCAGGTTGACGAGGGGTCTATTGCCGCCAAGGCGGGTATCGAGGGCGGCGACGCGATCCTTTCGGTTGACGGAGTATCGTGCTCTACCTGGATGGATGTTTACGATGCCATCGGCAAGGCCGCCGGTAAGGACGATATCGCCATTGAGTATGAGCGCGACGGCAAGCAGCATTCGACCTCGGTTGCGCTCAAAGAGGACGAGCGCCTAGGTGTGTATGCCTCTACGCAGGTGGTCCGTTTAGACCCCATCACGTCGGCTCGCCTTTCGTTCTCCTATGTCGTGCAGACAGCGGAGGGCGTGATGCGCCTGCTCCAGCCGCAGCATACGATGGAGATTCTCGATCAGTCTTCTTCGATCGTGGGCATTAGCGTTATGTCCTCACAGGCTGCTGCTGCCGGCCCTGCCACGTTCCTTTCGTTTGCCGCCCTCATTTCGTTCTCGCTTGGCTTTATGAACCTGCTGCCCATCCCACCACTCGATGGCGGCAAGCTGGTCATCGAGATCATTCAAAAGATTGCTGGCCGCGAGCTTCCGCTCAAGGTCCAGACGATTGTGAGCTATGTGGGCATCGCGCTCTTTGCGCTGCTGTTTGTCTATATGCTTCGTTCCGACGTCCTTCGATTTATCCTGTAGGGGAGTGTTTGGATTGTCTTTATCCCATCCTTTGCCTCGCGAGTTGACGCGCCCCGTGCATGTGGGCGGTGTGCAGATCGGTGGCGGCGCGCCGGTGGTGGTCCAATCCATGACCTGCACCGATACCGCTGACGCCCAGGCAACGCTTGCGCAAGTGTGCGCGTTGGCGCAGGCTGGCTGCGATATCGTGCGTGTGAGCGTGCCCACCGAGGCCGCGCTTGAGGGTTTCCGCACCATCTGTGCCGAGTCTCCGGTGCCGATCGTCGCCGATATTCACTTTAACCATAAGCTCGCCATTGGTGCCGTTGAGGCCGGTGCTGCCAAGCTGCGCATCAATCCCGGCAACATTGGCGATTGGGCCAAGGTCGATGCCGTGATCGATGCCGCGGGCGCCGCTGGGTGCGCGATTCGTATTGGCGTGAACGCGGGCTCGCTTGAGCAGGATATCGCCGAGCGCGAAGACCTCACGCAGCCCGAAAAGCTCGTGATGTCGAGCGAGCGCTTCGTCAAGCACTTTGAGGACCGCGGCTTTACGAACATTGTGCTTTCGGCCAAGGCCCATAGCGTGCAAACGACGCTCGATACCTATCGAGCCCTGTCGCGTGAGATTCCCCACGTTCCGCTTCACCTGGGCGTGACGGAGGCGGGGACCAAGCTCCAGGGCACCATCAAGAGCTCTGTAGGCTTGGGTATCTTGCTTTCCGAAGGCATTGGCGACACCATGCGTGTGTCGCTCACAGCCGATCCGGTTGAGGAGCCGCCGGTTGCCTGGGGTATTCTGCAGTCGTTGGGCCTGCGTCGCCGTGGCCCCGAGATTGTCTCGTGCCCCACGTGCGCCCGCTGCCAGGTTAACCTGATTCCCATCGCCGAGGAAGTAACCGAGCGGCTTAAGAACTACTCCGCGCCGCTTTCGATCGCTGTGATGGGATGTGCCGTTAATGGCCCCGGTGAGGCTTCCGATGCCGACCTGGGCGTTGCTTGCGGACGTGGTCAGGCCTTGCTCTTTTCGCATGGCCAGATCATTGGTAAAGTAGCTGAGGACCAAATTGTCGACGCGCTTATGGCCGAGGTCGACAAGCTTATTGAGGAGAAATAAATGACCCGAGCAATGTATATGTCTAAGCTCTATGCGCCGACGCTTAAAGAGGATCCGGCGGACGCTGAGCTCGCCAGCCACCGCCTGCTGCTTCGTGCCGGCATGATCCGCAAGGAGGCCGCCGGTCTGTATTCTTATCTGCCGCTCGCATGGCGCTCGATTCGTAAGATCGAGAACATCGTGCGCGACGAGATGGACGCTGCCGGCGCCCAGGAGCTCATGATGCCCATCATGGTCGATGCCGAGCTGTGGCGTGAGTCCGGCCGTATCGATGCCTATGGCAAGGAGCTTGTGCGCTTTGACGACCGTCATGGTCGCGAGTTCGTCCTGGGCCCCACGCACGAGGAGACCGTCACGGCCCTGGTGCGCAACGAGCTGCGCTCCTACAAACAGCTGCCCGTCAACCTGTACCACATCCAGGATAAGTTCCGCGACGAGTTCCGTCCCCGCTTTGGCCTGATGCGCGGCCGCGAGTTCATCATGAAGGACGCCTACAGCTTCTCCGCCACGCCGGAGAGCCTGCAGGAGGAGTACGACAAGATGAAGCAGGCGTACGCCAACATTTGCGAGCGCTGCTACATCAAGGCCCTGCCCGTTGTCGCCGACTCCGGCGAGATCGGCGGCGACACTTCCGTCGAGTACATGGCTCTGGCCGACGCCGGCGAGGCTTCGCTGGTCTACTGCGACGATTGCGGCTTTGCTGCCGATGACGAGGCTGCAAGCACCAAGGTCGTTGTGACCGAGGGCCCCGGCGATGGTACGCTTATCAAGGTTGAGACTCCGGGTATGGGCACCATCGAGGCCGTTGCAAAGTTCTTCGGCTTCCCCGAGAACGGTACGCGAAAGTCGCTGGCACTCATCGACGCTGAGGGCAAGCCGGTCGTGGCCATTGTTCCGGGCGATCACGAGCTCAACGATTGCAAGGCCGAGCATGTCTTTGGCAAGGGCTATCGCATGATGACCGACGAGGAGCTTCAGGCGAACGGCCTGCACAAGGGCTTTATCGGACCGGTCAACCTGCCCGAGGGCATCCGTCTGGTGTGCGACGAGAGCCTGCGCGAGTCCAAGCAGTGGGCCTGCGGTGCCAACGAGGTCGATTATCACTTTACCGGTGCCTGCCCCGAGCGCGACTTTACCGTCGATGAGTGGGCCGATCTGGTCACCGTTGTCGCCGGCGACCCCTGCCCGCACTGCGGCAAGCCGCTCTCCGCTGCCCGCGGCATCGAGGTCTCTCAGGTCTTCCAGCTGGGCACCAAGTATTCCGAGGCCATGGGTGCTACCTTTATGGACGAGGACGGCAAGGAGAAGCCGCTCATCATGGGCTGCTACGGCGTTGGTGTGTCCCGCTCGCTCGCTGCCGTCGTGGAGCAGCACAACGACGAGCACGGTATCGTCTGGCCGGTCTCCGTTGCCCCGTACGAGGTCGCGGTGATTCCGCTCGATCCCAAGAAGGAGGAGTGCGCTACCGTCTGCGAGCAGTTCGTTGATGGCCTGTGCGCCGAGGGTATCGAGGTTGTCGTCGACGACCGCGACGAGCGTCCCGGCTTTAAGTTTGCCGACAACGACCTTATGGGCTTCCCGTATCAGGTCGTTCTGGGTAAGCGTGGTCTCAAGAATGGCACCGTTGAGCTTAAGGACCGTGCCACGGGTGAGCGCGAGGATGTGGCGATCGACGAGGTCGTCGCCAAGGTCGCCGAGCTTGTGAAGGCAGCACGCCGTTAATCGACGATTTCGCTTGTAGTTCGATATACGGGACGGCCCCGCATTTCTCCAGATCGGGGAGATGCGGGGCCGTCCTTTTATCTTGTGGCATCCTCGATATCTAAAAGGAAAACCCCACAGCCCATGCGAGCTGCGGGGTTTTCCTTGTGCCTCCGATGCGAAATAAATCGCTCAGATATTACTGATAATCGACGACGTCGATCCAGTTCTTCAGGAACTCATCGTTCACGTTGCGCTTACGAGCGAGCTCGGAAGCGGCGACGATGCTCGTCCACTGACGCACGACCTGCATGGGCATGTCGGCGCGGTCGCAGTAGAGCTCCAGGTAGGCCTCAGCCTGATCCTTGCTGTTGAGGGCAAAGAGCAGGTAGGTGGTGGCAACGTCGGCAGCAGGGGAGCCCTGGGTGGCGTGTGCCCAGTCGCACACATAGAGCTGGCCGTCGTCGCCGACGATGACGTTGGAGGGGTTGAAGTCGCCGTGGCAGACCTTGAACTCCTTGGTCATGCCGTCCAGACGCTCCTGAAGGTTGTAGCGCGTGGTGGCATTGAGCTGATCAAGGCTGTCGATCATGCGGGCGTACTTGTCGCGCTGACGGTTTAGCAGCGGGGAGGTGTAGCCGTGGATCTCGATCTGGAGGTCGACGAACATCTCGAGGTACTCACCAAAGCGCTGGGGCTCGGCAGTCATCTTCTCGGCAAGGGTGGTGCCCGGAACCTTCTCGGTCACGAGCGCCCAGCCGTTGGCGTTCTCGAGCTGGGAAACCTCGAGCGCCTTGGGGCTGCGGATGCCGCACTCATTGATGCGGGCAAGATTCAAAGCCTCGTTGAACACGTCGGAGACAGGCTTGGTCTCGTTAAAGACCTTGACAATCTTGTCGCCCAGGTCGTAAACGACCTTGTTGCCACGGCGGACGAGCTCGGTCTTGGAATCGGGTAGCAGCATGGTTGCATCCTTTCAACGATGCGATAGAAGCGACGGCGGGGGTGTGTGAAACACCCGTGCACCCCCGCCGTTAAAAACCGTGCTAAAACTAGCAGACGGCGTAATCCTGGGGCTCGCGGCCGTAGTAGGCGTCCAGGTAGAGCTCCTTGATCTCGCTCATGAGCGGGTAGCGCGGGTTGGCGCCGGTGCACTGGTCGTTGAATGCCTGCTCGGTCATTTCGTCGAGGGTGTCGAGGAAGTACTGCTCGTCAACACCGTAGTCGGCGATGGTCTTCTTGACGCCGATGAAGTCCTTGAGCTCCTCGAGCTTCGTGATGAAGTTCTCGAAGACCTCCTTGTCGTCCTTGCCCTCGATGCCGCAGTACTTGGCCATCTCGGCGTAGTTGTGCAGCGCGTTGGGGTAAGGATACTGGGAGAAGGTACCCATCTTGACGGGAGCCTCGGCGGCGTTGTAGCGCATGACGCGGGTCAGGATGACGGCGTTGGCGAGGCCGTGGGGCAGGTGATGGAAAGCGCCGAGCTTGTGAGCCATGGAGTGGTTGAGGCCCAGGAAGGCGTTGGCGAAGGCCATACCGGCCATGCAGGAGGCGTTGTGCATCTCCTCGCGGGCGTGCGGGTCCTTGGCGCCGTTCGTGAAGCTGGAGGGCAGGTTCTCAAAGACGAGCTTGGCAGCGCGCTCGGAGAGGCCCTTGGTGTAGTCGGAAGCCATGATGGAGACGTAGGACTCGATGGCGTGGGTCATGACGTCGATGCCGGAGGCAGCGGTCAGGCCGCGCGGGGCGGTCATGCAGTTGTCGGCGTCGACGATAGCCATGTTGGGGAGCAGCGCGTAGTCGGCGAGCGGCCACTTGATGCCGGTCTCCTTGTCGGTGATGATGGCGAACGGCGTGCACTCGGAGCCGGTACCCGAGGAGGTCGGGACGGCGACGAAGTAGGCCTTCTTGCCCATCTCGGGGAAGGTGAAGATACGCTTGCGGATGTCCATGAAGTCCATGGCCATGTCCTCAAACTTGCACTCGGGGTGCTCGTACATCATCCACATGATCTTGCCGGCGTCCATAGCGGAGCCACCGCCGACGGCGATGATGACGTCCGGCTCAAAGAGAGCCATCTGCTTGGCGCCGCGACGTGCGCACTGCAGCGACGGATCGGGCTCGACGTCGTAGAAGCAGTCGTGGGCGATGCCCATCTCGTCGAGCTTGGCCTCGATGGCGCGGGTGTTGCCATTCTTGAAGAGGAACTGGTCGGTAACGATGAAGGCGCGCTTCTTGCCCATGACGTTGCCCAGCTCGTCGAGGGCGACGGGCGTGGAACCCTTCTTGAAGTAGACCTTCTCGGGAGCGCGGAACCACAGCATGTTCTCACGGCGCTCGGCCACAGTCTTAACGTTGATCAAGTGCTTCACCCCAACGTTCTCGGAGACGGAGTTGCCGCCCCAGGAGCCGCAGCCCAGGGTCAGAGACGGCTTCATGCCAAAGTTGTACAGGTCACCGATGCCACCGTGCGAGGACGGGGTGTTGATGACGATGCGGCAGGCCTTCATGACGTGCTCGAACAGGCTGATCTTCTCGGCCTGGGCGGGGTGCACGTACAGAGAGGCGGTGTGGCCCGGGCCACCGGCGAGCACCAGGTGCTCGGCCTTGTCGACGGCCTCCTGGAAGTCCTTGGCGTGGTACATGGCCAGGACCGGGGAGAGCTTCTCGTGGGAGAACTCCTCCTTGGCGGGGTCGGTGGAGGTGACCTCGGCGATCAGGATCTTAGTCTTGGCGGGAACCTCGATGCCGGCGAGCTCGGCGATCTTGGCGGCAGCCATGCCGGGGATGCGGTGATCGAGGGCGCCGTTCTTGAACATGGCGGCACGCAGGGCCTCCATCTCGGCACCCTGCTTGACGAAGTAGCAGCCGCGCTTCTGGAACTCGGCCTTGACCTGGTCGTAGATGGTGTCGATGACGGTCACGGACTGCTCGGAAGCGCAGATCATGCCGTTGTCGAAGGTCTTGGAGTGGATGATGGAGTTGACTGCGAGCAGAACGTCGGCGGTGTCGTCGATGACGACCGGGGTGTTACCGGCGCCAACGCCCAGGGCGGGCTTGCCCGAGGAGTAGGCGGCCTTGACCATGCCCGGGCCACCGGTGGCGAGGATGATGTCGACGTCGCGCATGACCATGTTGGTCAGCTCGATGGAGGGGACATCGACCCAGCCGATGATGCCCTCGGGGGCACCAGCCTTGACGGCGGCGTCAAGCACGAGCTTGGCGGCGGCGATGGTGCACTTGGCGGCAGCCGGGTGCGGGGAGATGATGATGGCGTTGCGGGTCTTCAGGCTGATCAGCGTCTTGAAGATTGCGGTGGAGGTGGGGTTGGTCGTCGGGATGACGGCGCCCACGATGCCGATGGGCTCGGCGATCTTGGTGATGCCGTAAGCCTCGTCGCGCTCCAGGACACCACAGGTCTTGGTGTTCTTGTAAGCGTTGTAGATGTACTCTGCGGCGTAGTGGTTCTTGATGACCTTGTCCTCAAGAACGCCGCGGCCGGTCTCCTCGATGGCCATTTTCGCCAACGGGATACGAGCCTTGTTGGCGGCCATGGCGGCCTCATAGAAGATCTTGTCGACCTGCTCCTGCGTGTACGTAGCAAAAAGCGCCTGGGCCTCTCGCATCTGAGCGAGCTTAGCCTCAAGCGCCTCTACGTTGTCCACAATTGCGGGAGTAGTGTTTTCCGGTGACTTTTTCACCATTTGTGTCTCCTTGCGATCGGAGATTTACCCTACGCCTTGCATGATAGCAAGAAATTATTCGGCGAACGGTAAGATTCCTGTAAAAGGCACACTAAAACGCTTCAATAAACTGAAACGCTTTAAATATAACTATCTGCCTGCTGCATCGCCCCGCTCATTGGGGACAGACTTACATGAGTGCTTTCACTCATTGGGGACAGACATCGATTTGCCATTTTGCCGTTCTTGACCTATTTTTGCCGCTCATTGGATATAAATAGGTCACAGGCTCAGCATTTCGCGTTCCTTCTCTCCTTTTAGGTGTTGCCTGTTCAGTTTTTGAAAGGAGAGATTATGCCCCGATGCGCCCGCGCCGTTTCGCTCACCGGCTATTACCACGTCTTTGACCGTGGTAACTCTAAACAGATTATTTTTGAAGATGACTCCGACCGCTATCGTTTCCTATCGGATATCTCGGACAGGTTTGCGCGCCATGAAGTGGCGGTTTTGGCTTGGTGCCTTATGGACAACCACTTTCATTTGATGGTTGATGATCCGTTCGACAATCTTTCAAAGGCGATGCAGTGCGCATTGACGGCATATGCTA
Organism: Collinsella sp.; assembly: GCA_048489175.1. GTDB lineage: Bacteria > Actinomycetota > Coriobacteriia > Coriobacteriales > Coriobacteriaceae > Collinsella. The sequence continues at coordinate 64,285 of DBFOIV010000177.1, forward strand.
AGTATTTCAATGGGAAAACGGGGAGAACGGGGCATCTCTTTGATAATCGCTATTCGCGGGTCGCTGTTGAGTCGGACACGCAAGCGGTGCAACTGCTCGACTATATCCATCTCAATCCCGTGAAAGGTGCGCTCGACTCACTCGAGGCGTACCGCTGGTCAAGCTACAAGGCATATGAGCTGGGCTATGATCCCTTTGACATCTGTGATGCGGCCCCTATGCTCGATATTGTCGGAGGCTCCCGTTGCTATTGCGAGCATCTCAAGGAAGTTGCCGAGCGCATCTGGTCAGTGGAGGTTCTTCCACGCCGGCGGATCCCCGATGAGGAGGTCCTTTCCATTGCGCGCGAAGTGCTTCCGAGCATAGATCCTGCGATGCTCAAGGCCCTGCCACGCCCCGATCGCGATGCCTGTCTGCTGAGGCTCAGGCGGGCGCATCTCACGGTCAAGCAAATTGCCCGTATCACCGGCATCGGCGCCACAAGCGTAACCAAGGCCACCGCGGGCTGGAACGAGGCGGCGTGAGGTACGTACTGGTGGCGATCGAAGCGCCGTGAGTTCGTCGATGCACTGTGAGCTTTGGAAAGCACTCATCTAAGTCTGTCCCCAATGCGTGAAAGCACTCATGTAAGCCTGTCCCCAATGAGTGCAAAAAGGCGCCCTCCGTAGGGGAGGGCGCCTTTGGTAAGTTCTATATGAACGCGAGGTCTTTGACCCGGAGAGTCCGAGGTACTTGTTGGTAAGACCTTATTTAGGAGCGCGCAACCTTGCCAGACTTGAGGCAGGTGGAGCAAACGTTCATCTTGCGACGGTGACCATCGACGACGACGTAGACGCGCTGGATGTTGGGGCGGAACTTACGGTTGGTGACGCGGTGAGAGTGGCTGATGGAGCGACCGGCAACGGGGTGCTTACCGCAAACTTCGCAAACTTTGGACATAACTGACCCTCCTTGGGCGACAAACGAACATGTCGCGTTAACAAACAAGCCTGAACTATAGCACAGAAGCAGCTCCCTGTGCGTAATCTACACAGAGATATTCCTCTTTTGGCGATAGTGCTCACGCAACGGCCCTGGACGTAGATCCGATTTGCGTGCAGCAGAGGGGATTATGCCAGCTCGTGCGTGCGTTTTCAAGCTCGTCCCACAAATATATATAGGTTTATTGAGCTTTGGGCTCCGTTTACGGATTGCTCTGTATTTATGCTCGCAATTAAGCTCGAGGTTGGCTACACTATCCCTTGACCATTAAAGGGGTACGAGATACCCACATGGAATTACATAGCTGCCCAAAGAGCAGCCCTTCCTGTGGGTGTCTGGTCCGCTTTAAGCGGTCGGGCATCTATTTTTTTGACTGTGTCAGCAGTCAAGACATGTGAGGAAGGAGATCGATGGGCACGACTTCCCCCAAGGCGGTCATCATGGACGAGACCGCCGTCAATCGAGCGATGACCCGCATCGCGCACGAGATTCTCGAGCGCAACGAGGGCTGTGAAGACCTCGCTCTGGTCGGCATCGTCACGCGCGGCGACCTTCTGGCAAAGAAGCTCGCCGAGGAGATCAAGGAGATCGAGGGCGTCGACGTTCCGCTCGGCAGCCTCGACATCAGCTTCTACCGCGATGACTATGCGACCAATTTCGCTCCCGCGATCCACGCCACCAACATTCCCTTTAGCGTCAACGGCAAGCGCGTCGTTTTGGTGGACGACATCCTGTACACGGGTCGTACCATTCGCGCCGCTCTGGACGCCGTCATGGACTTGGGCCGTCCGAGCCGTATTGAGCTGGCAGTTCTCGTTGACCGCGGTCACCGCGAGCTCCCCATCTCGCCGGACTTTGTCGGCAAGAACGTTCCCTCGTCGCATGAGGAGAACGTGCACCTATATATGAAGGAAGTCGACGGCCACACCGCCGTCGAGATTAACGACGTCGCGCCGGGTTCCCACGTGGGCTCCGCGCCGCTGGGAGGTGAGTAGTACCGTGGCGTTCAACCATAAGCACCTGATCGACATTACCGAGTACTCCGAAGAGGACATCAAGCTCATCCTCGAGACCGCCAAGGCGTTCTCCGAGGTCAACGAGCGTGCCATCAAGAAGGTCCCCACGCTCAAGGGCAAGACCATCGTCAACATGTTCAACGAGCCCTCGACGCGCACCCGCAGCTCCTTCGAGCTCGCCGAGAAGCGTCTTTCGGCCGACAGCCTCAACTTTGGCGGCTCCTCGACCTCCACGGTCAAGGGCGAGAGCCTCGTCGACACCGTCGAGACCCTCAACGCCTACAAGATCGACTGCATCGTCGTGCGCGATAAGCACGCCGGTGCTCCCTACATCGTCACGCAGAACTCGCCCGCGAGCGTCATCTGCGCCGGTGACGGCAAGCACAACCATCCCACGCAGGCCCTGCTCGACCTGTACACCATCTGGGAGCACAAGGGTGACTTCCACGGTCTGAAGGTCGCCGTCGTCGGCGATATCGCGCACTCCCGCGTCTGCGGCTCGCTGATCCCCGCCCTTAAGATCATGGGCTGCGAGACCTACGCCGTCGCCCCCGGCACGCTGCTGCCGCCGGCGCCCGAGGTCCTGGGCTGCGACCACGTGACGAGCGACCTCGATTCCGTCCTGCCCGAGCTGGACGTCGTCTACATGCTGCGCGTGCAGCAGGAGCGTCTCGAGGGTGCCCCGTTCCCGACCATTCGTGAGTACCACAAGCTCTTCGGTCTGACCAAGGACCGCGAGAAGCTCATGAAGCCCGACGCGATTATCTGCCACCCGGGCCCCATCAACCGCGGCGTCGAGTTCGATTCCTATATGGCCGACCACCCGCAACGCTCCGTCATCCTGGAGCAGGTCTACGCCGGTATCTGCGTGCGTATGGCTATCCTGTATCTGCTGCTTGGAGGTGCCGATAATGGCCTTGCTTCTTAAGAATGCCCACGTCGTCGACCCGTCCGTCGAGCTTGACGGTGTCGTTGACGTCCTGATTGACGGCGACAAGATCGCCGAGGCCGGCGAGAATCTCGCCGTCGAGGGAGCCGAGGTCCGCGACCTTTCCGGCAAGTACCTCGTCCCCGGCCTGGTGGATATGCACGTTCACCTTCGCGAGCCCGGCTACGAGGTCAAAGAGGACATCGAGAGCGGTACCCGCGCAGCTGCCAAGGGCGGCTTTACCGGCGTGTGCTCCATGCCCAACACCGATCCCGTCACCGATAACGGTACCGTCGTGGAGTTCGTCAAGTCCCGTGCTGCCGAGGTCGGTCACTGCCGCGTCTATCCGTCGGGCGCCATGACCCGCGGTCTTAAGGGCGAGGCCATGTCCGAGATGGGCGATATGGTCGCCCACGGCGCCGTCGCCTTCACCGACGACGGTCGCGGCGTGCAGGGCGCGGGCATGCTCCGTCGTTGCATGGACTACGGCAAGATGTTCGGCAAGGTCTTTATGAGCCACTGCCAGGACGAGGACTTGGTCGGCCACGGCCAGATCAACGAGGGCAAGGTCTCGACCCGTCTGGCCCTCGAGGGCTGGCCGGCTGCCGGCGAGGAGCTCCAGATCGCCCGCGACATCGAGATCGCCAAGCTGACCGGTGCCAAGCTGCACATCCAGCACATCTCCACCGCCCATGGCCTGGAGATCGTGCGTGCCGGTAAGGCCGCTGGCGTTCAGGTTACCTGCGAGGCTACCCCGCACCACATGTTCCTGACCGAGAACGACCTGGACGAGACCTACAACACCTCGCTCAAGGTCAATCCGCCGCTGCGCACCGACGAGGACGCCGAGGCCATCCGTCAGGGCGTCATCGACGGCACCGTCGACGTTATCGTCACCGATCACGCTCCCCACACCCCGTGGGAGAAGGCCCGCGAGTTCGAGCTTGCGCCCTTTGGCATGATCGGTCTCGAGACCTCGCTGTCGCTCGTGCTCACCGAGCTGGTCAACACGGGCAAGATGAGCATGGGCCGTATGGTCGAGCTCATGGCCATCAAGCCGCGTGAGATCCTGGGCCTCGACCAGGTTCAGGTCAAGGCGGGATCCGTTGCCGACCTGACCGTGTTCGACCCCTCCGCAACCTGGACGGTTGGCGAGGACGGTTACGAGTCGCGCGCCGAGAACTCCGGTTTTGCCGGCCGCACGCTCACCGGTCGTGCCACCGATGTATTTGTCGGCGGTAAACAGACGCTTGCCGACGGCTGCATCTGCTAGCATAGCCTTATCGCTTTTGTGCGCGGCGCCCTTGCGGTGCCGCGCTTTCTATTCGTTTGGACCATGCAACCGCATGGGGGATTGGAGCGTTTATGCCCACACCTTCCACTGCACGCATGCACGACTTCGAGGTCGTCTCGAACCGGGAGATTGCCGACGGCGTCTTCTCGCTCGTCATCTCGGCCCCCAAGCTTGCAAGTGCGCTCAAGCCCGGTCAGTTTGTGAACATCGCCGTACCCGGTGATGCGTCCTCGCTGCTTCGCGTGCCCCTGAGCTACTACCGCGCCGACGCCGAGGCCGGCACCGTCGAGCTGTGGTACGCCGTCGTGGGCGACGATACCCGTCGTTTGTCCCAGATGGGCCCCGGCTCCACCTCTAACCTGCTGGGCCCCGGTGGCCGTGGCTGGATGGTACCCGAGGGCACCAGGAAGGCCCTGCTCGTCGCCGGTGGCATCGGCGTTCCGCCTGTGCTGTGCCTTGCCGGCATGCTTGCCGAGCAGAGTGTTGATGTGGACGTGTGCCTGGGCTTTGGCACCGCTTCCAAGGCCGTGGGCATCGACGAGTTCCGCGCGCTGGGCGCCACGGTTAACGTGTGCACCGACGATGGCACGCTGGGCACGCACGGTTTTTGCACCGACCCGGCAGCCGAGCTGCTCGGCGAGGGCGGCTACGACTACGTCGCCAGCTGCGGTCCCGCCGTCATGATGAAGAAAGTCGCCGCCGCTGCCGCCGAGGCCGGTGCGTACTGCGAGGTGTCGCTCGAGCGCATGATGAGCTGTGGCTTTGGCGCCTGCAACACCTGCAATGTCGAGACGGTCGACGGTATGAAGGGTGCTTGCATGTGCGGCCCCGTGTTCGATGCTTCCAAGGTGGTGGTCTTCTAGTGGGTACCGTGAACATGGCCGTCGATTTCGGCGGCGTCAAGATGCAAAACCCCATCAACACCGCAGCCGGTACCTTTGGCTACGGCTGGCAGTTCCAGAACTTCTTTGATGTTTCCCAACTGGGCGCCATCACCACCAAGGGTTGCGCAGCCGAGCCCTGGCCCGGCAACCCCGCGCCCCGCATGGCCGAGGTTCCCGGCGGTATGATCAACTCCGTGGGCCTTCAGAACCCCGGCGTGGCTGCCTTTGCCCGCGAGTCCGGCCCGTGGCTCGAACAGCTGTCCAAGGACGGCTGCCAGGTCATCTGTCAGGTTGCCGGCCACTCCGTTGACGAGTTTGTCCGCGCGCTCGAGATGTATGTCGAGCTGTGCCCCTGGGCTGCCGGCTACGAGATCAACGTGAGCTGCCCTAATATCGCCGCCGGCGGCGCCGCCATGGGCTCTACGCCCGAGGGCGCCTCATCCGTTATGGCTGCCTGCCGCAAGGTGACCGATAAGCCGCTGTTCGTGAAGATGGCGCCGGTCAACGTCGCCGAGATTGCCAAGGCCCTCGAGGCTGCCGGCGCCGACGGCCTTTCGGTCATCAACTCCATTCAGGGCATGGCCATCGACGTCCATACCCGCAAGTCCCGCGTGGCAAAGCCCAAGGGCGGCCTTTCGGGCCCGCTGTGCCACCACATCGCCGTGCGCATGGTCTGGGAGGTTGCCCAGGCCGTCGATATCCCCATCAACGGTGTCGGCGGTGTCATGACCGGCGAGGATGCGGCCGAGTTTATCCTGGCCGGCGCCACCTGCGTGTCGGTCGGCATGGCCAACTTCGTCGATCCGTGCGCTTCGCTCAAGATCGCGCACGAGCTCGAGGCCTGGGCCGAGTCCCAGGGCGTGAAGGACATCAACGAACTGGTAGGTGCTTTCGAATGCTAGAGACCGATGCCCGCGACCGCGTAATCGTCGCTCTCGACTGCGACCGCGAGCGTGCGCTCGAGCTCGCCCACGAGCTTTCGGGCCATGCCGCCTGGCTCAAGGTTGGTATGACGCTCTATTACGCCGAGGGTCCCCAGATCGTCAAGACATTCAAGGACCTGGGCTTTAAGGTCTTCCTTGACCTTAAGTTCCATGATATTCCGCATCAGGTTCGCGGTGCCGCCCGTTCGGCCTCGCTTGCCGGTTCCGACCTGCTCTCGGTTCACGGCTTGGGTTCGGGCGCCATGCTCGCTGCCTGCCGCGAGGGTGCCGAGGAGGCGCGCGAGGACCGCGCCAAGCTCGTCGCCATCACCGTGCTCACGAGCATGAATCAGGATGCCTTGAGCGAGATCGGCGTCGAGTCGCCCGTGGCCGAGGAGGCCGCCCGCCTGGCAAAGCTCGCTCAGGCCAACGGCATCGATGGCATCGTGTGCTCGCCGATGGAGGCTCACGACATGCGTGAGCTGCTGGGCCCTGATGCCCTGATCGTGACTCCGGGTGTGCGTCCGGTGGGTGCCGCCCTTGGTGACCAGTCCCGCGTGGCGACGCCTTCCCAGGCTATCGAGCGCGGTGCGAGCCACATTGTGGTGGGCCGTCCCATCACCGGCGCCGACGATCCGGTTGCCGCCTTTGACGCCATTGTCGCCGAGCTGGTCGAAAACGTCGCGTAAAAGATTCCCCTAAGTCACCACTTTTGGGTCTCATTAGCACAGAATAGCCCCTGTGCCTGCGTAAACTTTCCCATCCTTTGTGTGGAATCGCAGGTCAGGGGCTTAACTTTGGGCGCAGTATATTGCACTTTTTGCGGGTATCGTCTAACCTATGGAGCCGCGATTGGGCATTTTGTACGTTCTACGTGCTAAAATGCCAATTATTGAATCAGATATAACCTAACTTTTTGGAGGTACGAATGGCACTCCCTCAGCTTACCGATGAGCAGCGCAAGCAGGCTCTTGAGAAGGCTGCTGCCGCACGTCACGCCCGCGCTGAGCTTCGCGAGCAGATTAAGAAGGGCGAGAAGTCCCTCGAGTCCGTGCTCAACTCCGATGACCCCATCGCTTCCCGCATGAAGGTTTCCACCCTCATCGAGTCTCTCCCTGGTTATGGCAAGGCCAAGGCCGCCAAGATCATGGAGGAGCTCGGTATCTCCGCTACCCGTCGCGTCCAGGGCCTCGGCGTCCGTCAGCGCGAGCAGCTCCTCGAGCAGCTGACCAAATAAGTGAGCGCTCAGGATTCCAAGCTCTTTGTGATTTCTGGACCGTCAGGCGCAGGCAAGGGTACGCTCGTCACTCGTGTGCGCGAGCGCCGCTCGAACCTGGGCCTGACGGTTTCGGCTACCACGCGAGCACCACGCAAAGGTGAGGTCGACGGCGTCAACTACTTTTTTCTGACGCGCGAGGAGTTCGACCGCCGCGTGGCAAACGGTGAGTTTGTTGAGTGGGCCGAGGTCCACGGTAACTGCTACGGCACGTTGGTGAGCGAGGTCCAGTCCAAGCTCGCCTCTGGTTCGTCTCTCATCTTGGAGATCGATGTCCAGGGTGCCCTGCAGGTGAAGGAGCGTTTCCCCGAGGCCGTGCTGATCTTTATCAAGCCACCTTCGCTCGAGGTGCTTCGCGAGCGTCTAGTCGGTCGCGGTACCGAGACGCCCGAGACGATTGAGCTGCGTATGGCAAACGCCGCCGATGAGCTTGCCCTTGCCGACCGCTACGACGACGTCGTGGTGAATGACGATCTCGACCGCGCGACCGATGAGCTCGTTCGCGTTCTCGATATGCATGAAAGGATCTGAGGTCCGTGTCCGTTGTAAAGCCTTGCATTGACGATCTTCTGGAGAAGACCGATCACAACCGCTTCCTGCTCGCTTCGCTTGCCTCCAAGCGCGCCTGCGACATCAATAGCATGCTGCGTGGCCAGCACAACCGCGTGCTTGCCGTCCAGGATGTCGATGACATCACCATCGGGCTTTCCGGTGCCGATACCATTTCGATGGCTATGGATGAGATTGTCGACGGCGACATCTCTTACGACGAGGCCCGTTATGAGAAGGCGCTCGGCCACAAGGTTGCTGAAGCCTAAATGGCGGCTCGTGTCTGCCTGGTCCACTATCACGAGGTTGGACTGAAGGGTAAGAACCGCGCACATTTTGAGCATATCCTCATGGATAACATTAAGGCGGCCTTGGCCGCCTTTTCCGTGAATGCCGTGTCTCGAATTTCCGGTTATATCCTCGTGACCTTTAACGAGCATCAGGCCGATGAGGCGGCGCGTGTCATTCGCACCGTTCCCGGCGTTGCTCGTGTGTCTTTGGCGTATCACACTAACCGCGACCCACAGGAGTACTGTGCCGCCGCCGTCAAGGCGCTGCGCGAGTATGGTCCCTTCGATTCGTTTAAGGTGCACGCCAAGCGCTCCAATACCGACTATGAGCTCACCTCGATTGACATCAATCGTCAGGTGGGCGAGGTACTGTGTGAGGCCTTCCCCGATAAAAAGGTTCAAATGCACGACCCCGATGCGATGGTGCACGTACTGGTGGTCCAGGGTAGCGTTTATGTGTACGCGCGCTCCGAGCGCGGCGTGGGCGGTCTGCCGGTGGGTTCTGCCGGCAAGGTCGTGACGCTGCTGTCGTCGGGTATCGATTCTCCGGTGGCGACCTGGATGCTCGCGCGTCGCGGCGCGGTGTGCGTGCCGGTACATTTCTCTGGTCGTCCGCAGACGCCCGATACGAGTGAGTATCTGGTGCAGGACATCATCCGTGCGCTTGAGCCGGGTGTCCAGATCGGCCGCCTGTATGTGGTGCCGTTTGGCGACTGCCAGCGTGAGATTTCGGTCACCTGTCCCAGCAACCTGCGCGTGATCATGTATCGCCGCATTATGTATTCGGTTGCCGAGCGCATTGCACACATCGAGGGCGCCAAGGCCATCGTGACGGGCGAATCGCTTGGACAGGTTGCCTCCCAAACGCTTGAGAATATCATGGCCGTTAACGAGGCCGTGAAGATCCCCGTGTTCCGTCCGCTCATTGGTTCTGATAAGCAGGAGATCATCGCGCGTGCCGAAGAGATCGGTACCTTCGATATCTCGACCGAGGCCGCTCCCGACTGCTGCACGCTCTTTATGCCGCGCCGCCCCGAGACGCACGCCAAACTCGATGCCGTGCATGAGGCGTGGGAGTTGTTCGATCACGAGGAGATGATCGAGCGCCTGCTCAAGCAGACCGAGTACATCGACTTTGAGAGCAACACGTATAAGGCCCCTAAGACCTTAAAACGCAAACATTCGGAGCTTGCTCCGCGTGAGATTTACCAAGATCACGAGTAAATTTGTGCATAGACCGACGATGCGTCTGCATCGTCGGTCTTTTGCTATCTGGGCATTTTGTGGCTAAGTGTTCATTTGCTGACGTGTGCCTGAATAAATGGACGGATTTGTGCAAGGTTTTGGTCGGCTTTTGGTTTGACCGCTAAAACCGGTTTTGGGGCGTGGCTGTTACAGGGCTCCTTTCCTGACACGATGGTGTTGGGAGGTTTTGCTATGGCGCAGCGCGAACAACACGAACGGGTCAAAAAGATGGACCGCTTGGCGGACAAGCTGCTCGGTCATAAGGCAGTGGTGATGGCGATACTGGTCGTCATTGCGATGTCGAGCGGCTTGGCGATGGCGAACCTTGGCGGCGGTGCCGGCGCCGTGTCGTTTGAGCGCACTGACGGTTCGGGCTCGTTGGTGGAGCCGGGATCCGGTGATGCCTCGAGCGGAAAGACATCCGAAGGTTCTTCGACTAAGGCTTCTGCCGCGGCAGAGGTCTATGTCGATGTCGATGGCGCCGTTGTGTCGCCCGGTGTATATCGTCTCAAGGACGGCGCGCGGGTGGCTCAGGCGATTGATGCCGCCGGCGGGCTGGCGCCCGAGGCAGACGTTACGGGGCTCAATCGGGCATCCAAGGTCGTCGATGGACAAAAAATCCACGTTCCAACGGTAGGGGAGCAGCAGGCGCCCATTGCGGAAGCCGATGTTGATGGTGGGGCTTCCACGTCATCGGGCGTGAGTAGCGCAACAGGCCTAGTAAACATTAATACGGCAAGCTCGGCAGAGCTACAGACGCTTTCGGGCATCGGTCCCTCCATGGCCCGGTCGATTATCGATGAGCGGACAAAGAACGGTGCTTTTGCCTCGGTTGACGATCTGATGCGTGTGTCGGGAATCGGCGAGAAGAAGCTTGCCAAAATCAAAGATTGCATCTGCGTATGAGTGCGACCGAGCGCGAGCATGTGATGCCTCCGCGGCCCCTGATGCCGTGGACGATGGCCCTGTGTGCCGGCATGTGCATGAGCTGCGCCTTGGTGCTCAACGTGACCGCTGATGCGCTGCTGAGGGAGCAGGCGCCGGCGGTCGGGCCGCTATGGGCCATTCCCGTCGCGGCGGCGGTATTTCTTGTGCTGGCTCAATCATGTGCGCGGCTTGCTCCTTTGAAGCGGTGGCTGTATGCCGCGTCCGTCGGTCTCGTGGCGGGAGCGGTCGTCTCGGCCTGGTGGGCTGTGGGTGCGCTAAGCGCCTCGAAGGCGCTCAACGGTCGAGCGGCAAGCAGCCTCGAGTTTGTCGTGCAGGGTGATCCATCCATAAACGACGACGTGTATTCCTATACCTGTGAGGCACGCGCGGACGGTAAGAACTTGGCAACGGTTCGCCTATCGTGCGACCGCGAGCTCAAGGTCGGGGCGCACGTGCGTGTTATCGGTCGCGTTTCACGTTTTGAGAACGATGCGTATGGACGATCGCGCGTGCTCCGAGGCGAGGTATGCAAGGTAAAAGCCGTTCGGATTGTGTCGGTCGATGAGGGCTCTCCGGGGCCGCTGCTTCGGCTGCGAAATGGGCTGCTTGCGTCCATCGCGCCTGCGACCGACCCGGCGCGTGCACTCATAGCCGGTGTCGTCTGCGGTCGTTCTGCCGAGCTGCGCGCCCAGCCGGCGGGCGACTGGTTTTCGGTGACGGGAACGGCGCATCTTATCGCCGTCTCGGGCAGCCATTTGGCTATTGTGGGGTTTGTAATCGAGGGTGTATTGCAAAAGACTCGGTGCTCACGTGGTCTTCAGCGGGCGATATTGGCGGTAACGCTTGTGGGCTACGCTGCCTTTACGGGCTCGTCTCCCTCGGCCGTGCGCGCGTGCTGCATGGTGTTCGCGACGCTTGTCGTAAACGGCGCGGGGCGTCGCCGGCACGGTGCATCGGCACTCTTCGTAACCATGTCCATCTTTGTCCTACTGCGGCCGACGGTGCTGTTCGAGATGGGCTTTCAGCTTTCATGCGCCAGCGTTTTAGCCATTCTGTGCTTTTGCCCCTATGCGACCTACGCTTTGGGTGAGCTGGGTGTGCCATCGGGCGTTGCCGGCATGCTTTCCGTCACGTTGTGCTCGCAACTAGCGACACTTCCCATTACCATTCCTGCCTTCGGTACGTTCTCGCTCATTGCTCCGTTGGCAAATGCGGTCATCGGTCCGGTGGTGAGCGTACTGCTTGCTGTGTCGATCGTGCTGGTTCCCTTTTCGCTCGTGGCGCCGTTGCGGACTTGGGCGCTCGTTGTGCCCATGATTGCCGCCCGTTGCGCGCTGTTCTTTGAGCAGCTGTTTGCCGCCGTGCCGGGTGCATCCGTGAGCGTGCCGCCCGATAGCATGTGGATTTACCTAGTGCCGTGTTTGCTGGCGGTTCTGCTGGTCTGGTGGCCGCGTGCCCGTGCACGTCCTATGACGGTGGGGCTTGCATGCCTGGTGCTCTTGGCTGCGATTCCATACGTCTACTGGGATCGATTCGCTCCGCCTTCGGTGACGGTGCTCGATGTGGGCCAGGCCGATGCGATTCTTATCCGCCAGGGCGGCGCAGTAGCACTCGTCGACTGCGGACTCGACGAGCGCGTGGTGGCGGCGTTGGTTCGCAATAACGTGCACCATATCGATGCCGTCTTTGTGACGCATTGGGATGAGGACCACTGGGGTGGTCTGCCTGCCGTGCTCGAACAGTTTTCGGTCGGAACGATTGCCGTGGCGGCGGATGCGCTGGAGGATGCTCCTGCCGAGGTATTGAACCGACCTGGCGTGGAGTATCGGCAGGTGCGCCGTGGGGATACGGTCGACATCGGCACATTTTGCGCCCGCGTGATGTGGCCATTCGAGTCCGTGGATGGCGAGGGAAATGAGGACTCGCTTGTCCTGCTTCTCTCTTATGTTCAGGAAGGCAAGGGCCTGCGAATACTTCTCACCGGTGATGCCGAGCTCGACCAAGAACGGGAATTCGTGCAGGAGGTGGGGGATATCGATGTCCTTAAACTTGGGCATCACGGCTCCAAGGTTTCAGTCGATGGTGAGTTGCTGGACGTCCTGAAGCCCGAGCTTTCTCTCGCGAGTGCGGGCGAGGGGAATCGATACGGCCATCCGTCCGATGCCTGCATCGATGCCGTGAAGGAGGCGGGCGGTGTGTTCGCGTGCACCATCGAACATGGCGACATTATCATCACGCCGACTGCGAATGGCTTTGCGATGCGATGCCAGCGACCGTGACGACGTCGTTGGCGTGTGGTGGGCCCCTGGGCTAGAATGGCACGGAACGAATACGAAGGCCTGCGGGAGGGGAGCGCAATGTCCGAAACCGGTCTGCTGCCGGCATATCTGATTGTCGGTACCGACGGAGTCAAGCGCGATCACGCCGTCTCGCGTATGAAAGCGCGTCTGGAAAAGTCGGGTATGGTCGAGTTCAACCTCGACGAGCGCGACATGACCAAGGACCCCGATATCGAGTCCATTATCGGATCGCTTAACACCTTTCCGATGGGCAGCGAGTTTCGCCTGGTAATCCTTGACGGCTGTTCAAAGCTCGCCAAGGCGGTCTCGGAGCCGCTCGTTGAGTATCTGGCGAGTCCCAGCCCCACGACGGTTTGTCTCATCATCGCCGACTCGCTTGCCAAGAACACGCGCCTGTATAAGGCGATCGCCAAGATCGACAAGAAGGCGGTGATCGATTGCTCCGGTACCAAGCGCTGGGAGCTACCGCGCCGCGTGCAGCAGATGGCGACGCAGCACGGCAAGTCGATCTCGACGGCGGCCGCCGAGGAACTCGTCTCGCGTTCGGGTGAAAACACTCGCATGCTCGATAACGACTTGGCTAAGCTTGCCCAGATGGTCGAGGCGCCCCAGATTGAGCTTGCCGACGTTGAGCGCTGGATTGTACGTACGGCCGAGGTTCAGCCCTGGGACTTTCTCAATGCGGTCTCGGCCCGTGACATGCGCCGCTCGCTCGAGCTCTTCAATCTACTGCCCGCCAAGAGCTACGTGTGGACTTACACATTGCTGTGCGGCCGTATTCGCGAGCTTATCGTTGCCAAGGCGCTCGATGCGCGCGGGCAGGGTCGTGAGCTGGCCGCAACGCTTAAGCTTCAGTCCTGGCAGGTCAAGAATCATCTGACCTGGGCACGTCGCTTTTCGATGGCAGAGCTCGTTGCAGCGCTCGAGGGTGCGGTCGATGTGGAGCTCGCGCTCAAGGGTTCGGCCGATTCTCAGACCGCGCTTTTGCTCTGGATTACGAACATCTTGAGAAAATCGTGATGATACCTGCCTATTTGACAAATTCGTTCTATCCCTTTGAGGGGGAGCGTGCTATAGTAGGCGCTTGCATGACCTCACCGTGTCTCAGAGGTGTCATACATTTTTTGCAAGGAACTCGAAAGGAACTCCAGAAGTGGCAAACATCAAGTCTCAGAAGAAGCGTATCCGCACCAATGAGGCAGCTCGCATGCGTAACAAGGCTGTCAAGTCCGAGCTCAAGACGCTGACCAAGCACGTCCAGTCCGCCGTCGCCGAGGGCGATGCCGAGAAGGCCCAGGCTGCCCTCAAGACCGTCACCAAGCGTCTCGACATGGCTGCCGCCAAGCATGTTATCCACAAGAACCAGGCTTCCAACCGCAAGTCCGGTCTTGCCAAGCTCGTGAACAGCATCAACGCCTAAGTTGTAAATTTCACACCACACAGATTACGCGCATAAATGGAGCCTGTTTTATGGAACAGGCTCCATTTTTTGTACCGCTCGGGTAAGATAGTCCGCATGAATACTTCAATTGACATTTCCCACATCCGCAACTTCTCGATCGTTGCGCACATCGACCATGGCAAGTCCACGATCAGCGATCGCATCCTCGAGCTCACCCATACCGTCGACGAACGCGACATGGAGTCGCAGCTGCTCGACACCATGGATATCGAGCGTGAGCGCGGTATCACGATCAAGTCCAATGCCGTTCGCGTGTCCTATGACGCCGACGATGGCGAGACGTATCAGTTCAATCTGATCGATACGCCGGGCCACGTTGACTTTACCTATGAGGTCTCGCGCTCGCTGGCAGCCTGTGAGGGCGCGGTGCTCGTTGTCGACGCCACGCAGGGCGTCGAGGCGCAGACCGTCTCCAACGCGACGCTCGCCATGAACGCCAACCTGGATATCGTGCCCGCTATCAACAAGATCGACCTGCCATCGGCACACCCCGACGAGGTCAAGACCGAGATCGAGGATGACCTGGCGATTCCTGCCGACGATGCCGTATGCGTATCGGGCAAGACCGGCGAGGGCATCCACGATCTGCTGGAGTCCATTGTCTTTTTGATCTCTCCGCCCAAGGGCGATGCGAATGCGCCGCTCAAGGCACTCATCCTGGATTCGTACTTCGACGAGTATCGTGGCGTCGTTGCCACGGTGCGCGTCTTTGACGGCTCCATCAAGAAGGGCGATACCCTGCGCATGATGCAGGCCAAGGGCGACTTTTTGGTCGACGGCGTGGGCGTCAAGCGTCCCGCCGAGACCCCGGTCGACGCGCTGACGGTCGGTGAGGTCGGATACGTGGTCACGGGCCTGAAGGACCCCGAGGCCGTTCGCGTGGGCGATACCCTCACGTGGGCGTCGAATCCCTGCCCCGAGCCGCTTCCCGGTTACCGCGAGGCCAAGCCCATGGTCTATACGGGCCTGTTCCCGATCGATAACAAAGACTACGAGAACCTGCGTGACGCGCTCGATAAGCTGCACGTAAACGACCCGTCGTTGGTGTGGGAGCCCGAGACCTCGGTGGCGCTCGGCTTTGGCTTCCGCGTGGGCTTCCTGGGCCTGCTGCATATGGAAGTTGTCAAGGAGCGCCTGGAGCGCGAGTTCAACCTGGACCTCATTGCCACGAGTCCCTCGGTCGACTATCACGTCTACAAGACCGACGGCGAAATGATCGATGTCCGCAGTCCGCAGGACCTTCCCGAGGCCACGCGCATCGAGCGTATCGAGGAACCCTACCTCAAGGCAAAGATCATCTGCCCGCCTGAGTACACGGGCGCCGTCATGCAGCTCGCCATCGAGCACCGCGGTGTCACGACCGACATGATTCACCTGACGAGCAAATCGGTCGAGATGCGCTTTGATATGCCGCTCGCCGAGCTCATCCTGGACTTCTTTGACCAGCTCAAGAGCCGTACCAAGGGCTACGCTTCGTTGGACTACGAGTTCAACGAGTATCGTCCCTCCGAGCTTGTGAAGCTCGATATTTTGCTTTCGGGCGACGAGGTAGACGCGCTGTCGTTTATCGTTCATAAGGACAAGGCCTACGGTCTTGCCCGCGGCCTATGCGACAAGCTCAAGGAGATCATTCCGCGTCAGCTGTTCGAGGTGCCCATCCAGGGTGCTATCGGCAACAAGATCATTGCCCGCTCCACCGTCAAGGCGCGTCGCAAGGACGTGCTTGCCAAGTGCTACGGCGGCGATATCTCGCGTAAGCGCAAGCTGCTCGAGAAACAGAAAGAGGGCAAGAAGCGCATGAAGGCTATCGGCTCGGTCGAGGTCCCGCAGGAGGCCTTTATGGCGATCCTCAAGGTGGACGAGTAGGCCCATGGCGCTTTCTGAATACAGCAAGCGGCTGCTGGGCGCCTATGCCGAGCAGCCGTTCCTTATGGCCCCCATGGCAGGCGTGACCGATCCTGCCTACCGCATCATGTGTCGCCGCCGCGGTGCTCAGCTTGCTTATAGCGAGATGGTGAGTGTCGCTGGCCTTGCCTACGCCAGTAACAAGACGTGGCGTCTGGTGCTGCCGGCCGACGAGGAGCAGCAGATCTGCGTGCAGCTCTTTGGCTCTAAGCCCGATCAGTTTGCGAGCGCCGTCGCTGCCGTCGAGGAGCGCGTGGGCGATCGCCTGTCGTTGATCGATATCAACATGGCCTGCCCGGCTCGCAAGGTCGTTACCAAGGGCGAGGGCTCGGCGCTCATGCGCACGCCCGACCTGGCCGAGAAGATTGTTGAGGCAGCTGTGGGCGCGGCGCATGTTCCCGTGACCGTGAAGATCCGCAAGGGCTTTTATGCTGAAGACCGCAATGCCGCGACGTTTGCCCAGATGCTCGAGGGGGCAGGGGCCGCTGCGGTGGCGGTGCATGGTCGCTGTGCCACGCAGCTCTATACGGGCCAGGCCGATTGGTCGGTCGTTGATGAGGTCGCAGATGCCGTCGAGATTCCCGTGATCGGTTCGGGCGATGTGTTCTCGGCCGAGGACGCTGCTGAGCATCTGCAAGATTCGGGTGCCAGTGCGGTGTTTATCGCGCGCGGCATCTACGGCAATCCGTGGGTGTTCGGCGATGCCCGAGCCCTTGCGCTCGATGGCACGCCGGTTCCTTCTCGCTCCTCGGTCGAGCGCCTGGACGCCCTGCGTGAGCACCTAACGCTGACGCATGAGCTCCTGCCGCTCATGTCGCGCGCCCGTACGTACGCAAGCTGGTACTTAAAAGGCATGCCCCATGCCGCCGCCTGGCGCGCTCAGGTGGTGCGCTGCTCCACGTACGAGGAGTTTATGGCACTGGTCGATGATATCGAGCGCGATGTGGTGACCTGCGAGGCCGCTCTTGCCGCCGGTGAGTCGGTGCCCGCTCATCCGCTGGAGGCTTAAGGGTGGCCGTTACCGCGCTGTACGTGCACGTGCCGTTTTGCGCTCAAAAATGCCGCTATTGCGACTTTGACTCGCGCAGCTTTTCCCCGTGCGCCCTGGACGCTGCACTCGATGCCTATTTTGAGCAGCTGTATGCGCGCCTCGATGCTTTTGGCAGGGCCGGGGCCCTTGACCAGATCAGCACCGTCTATGTTGGTGGCGGCACGCCGTCGCTGGCAGGGGAGCGCCTGGTGGAGCTGGCGCGGCGTATTCGTGCGTGGTGCGCCCCCGTTGAGTTTACCTGCGAGGCCAATCCCGAGTCGCTGACCGCCGAGCTTGCCACTGCGCTTGCCAAGGTTGGTGTCACACGCGTCTCTCTGGGCGTGCAAACGCTCGATAACACCGAACTTACCGCCATCGGCCGTATTCACGATGCCGATCGGGCGCTCGCCGCCATCGCGACGGTCAAGAACGCTGGGATTGACGTGTCGTGCGACCTTATGTGCGGACTTCCCGGGCAGACCGTAGCGAGTTGGAAGCGCACACTCGATGGCGTGCTCACGGCGGCTCCACATCATGTGTCGGTTTACCCGCTCACGCTCGAGGAGGGCACACCACTCTATCGCATGGCGTGTCGTGACGAGTCTCTCGAGCCCGACGAGGATTTTCAGGCTTCGTGCATGGACGCGGCGCGTGAGCGCCTGGGTGCGGCCGGCTATCATCCGTATGAGGTGGCAAGCTACGCGCTCGACGGCCATGAGTGCGCCCATAACATTGCCTACTGGACCGGCCAGGGCTACCTGGGCCTGGGCCGTTCTGCCGCGGGCATGCTCGACGCCGAGGATTTCGACCGTCTTGCAGGTTTGTTCCCCGGCGTGTCTTCTCGAGGCGATTCGTACCGCGTGCGTCTGGTGCAACGTGACGATGACGCGACGGCGTTTGAGGCCGAATATCTGTCGCAGCGTGAGGCTGCGGCTGAAGACCTGATGCTGTCTTGTCGCATGACGGGCGGTGTTGCGTCCGACCTGTTGGTTCGTGCAGCTTGCATCATCCCAGCGGATGAGCTGGCAGCTGCCTGTGATCGCGCGCTTGAATTGGGTCTTGCCACTTGGGTGCCCGAGTTGCTCGGGGTCCATGAGGGACCCTTAACTTCGGCAGATGTCGTCGCGGGTCATGTTCGCGCTCGTCTGGCGCCCACCCACCTGGGCTGGCTCGATGGAAATGTTCTGTTCGAGCTGTTTTGGGGTCTAGCTTAGGTCGCTCGGGTAGAATTACCGGAATATATACGCTGCTGTGAGCAGGAGGTTGCCGCGCATGGCGACAATGAACGAAAAAGATTACTACGAGATTCTGGGTGTCTCCAAGGACGCCACCTCGCGTGATATTCAAAAGGCCTTCCAGCAAAAGGCCCGCAAGCTCCATCCGGACGTCAATAAAGAGCCAGATGCCGAGGAAAAGTTCAAAGAGGTTTCCGAAGCCTACGCCGTGCTTTCGGATGAGCAGAAGCGTGCGCGCTATGACGCCATGCGCTCGGGCAATCCCTTTGCCGGTGCCCCTACGGCTTCGCCCTATGGTGGCGGCTACGCCGGCAGCGCGGGCTATGGCAATCCCTTTGAGGGCGGCTTTCCCTTTGGTGGCGCCTGGGGCCAGCAGCGTCGTGGGCAGGCTGCCTACAATCCCGAGAACGGCGCCAATGTGGTCGTCGATATCAAACTCGACGCCAAGGAGGCCAAGGGTGGTTCCCGCAAGACCGTGCGCTATACGCGTTTCGATACGTGCGGACATTGCGGCGGTTCGGGTTCTGTCTCCTCCGAGCACCCCCATACCTGCCCAAGCTGCGGTGGTCGCGGCCACATCGACGTCGACCTGTCCTTCCTGTTTGGTGCGGGCACGTTCCAGTCGGTCTGCCCCGAGTGCGGCGGTTCCGGTAAGGTCGTGGCCGACCCCTGCCCTGATTGCGGTGGCAGCGGTCGTACTCGCGTAACCTCCGAGCGGACGATTGAGTTTCCTGCCGGCACGCACGATGGCGACGAGGTCCGCATTAGCGGCATGGGTCATGCTGGCACCAACGGTGCCGCGGGCGGCGACCTGGTCGGCCGCGCCCATGTTGAAGCCGAGCGCTTGGAAGGCAAAGCTCGTACCGGTTTTTACCTGATGGGCATCGTGGCGCCGTTTTTGGTGCTGTCGGCCATTTCGGGCGTGTTCTCGGCCTTTGCCGTGATGTGCTTTATTCCGTTTACCATGGGCCTGTTCATGGTGCTTTCGGACGGTGTGCTTCATCGCAGCCTGCTGTGGTGGAAGCGCGGTGCGATGCAGTTTGCCAACGGTTTTGCCAACGGCTTCATGTTCGCGCTCGTGTCGGTTTGGTTCGCAAGCTGCTCGCAACGGGCCATGCTTTCGCCGTATCAAATGCAATAACATCAAACCCTCTGTTTGCGGCCGGCCCAGCTTGGGTATAGGACGCACTGTGACAATAATGAAAGTCGGAAGGATTCGGTCGTGTCGGAAAATAGGGATTACTACGAGGTACTTGGCGTCGACAAGGATGCCGACGCGCGGACGATTAAGCGCGCGTTTCTAAAGAAGGCCCGTACCGTACACCCGGACGTTTCGGACGACCCCGAGGCCGAGGCCAAGTTCAAGGAGCTCAACGAGGCCTATTCCGTTCTTTCCGATGAGCAGAAGCGTGCAAACTACGACCGTTACGGCACCGCCGACGGCCCTGGTGGTTCGGGTTACGTCGATATCAACGATATCTTTGGTGGCATGGGCATGGACGACTTGTTCTCGTCGTTTTTTGGCGGCGGTGCCGGCGGTGGCGCCCGCAGCCGTCGTGAGCGTCGTCGCGGACGTGACATGGCCATCTCGATTTCGGTGACGCTCGAGGAGGCGGCGCTCGGCTGCAAAAAGACGATCAGCTATGACCGCCTTGCTCCTTGCGAGGACTGCAATGGCACCGGTAGGGCAGAGGGCGCACAGGAAAAGCAGTGCGGCCGCTGCCACGGTACGGGCTACGTCACGACGGTTCAGCGTTCGTTCCTGGGCCAGGTCCAGTCCTCTTCGCCTTGCCCCGACTGCCACGGCGAGGGCACGGTCGTCGATCATCCCTGCGAGACCTGTGACGGCCAGGGCCGCACGCCTTCGCACGAAAAGATCGACATCGATATTCCCGCCGGCGTTTCGACCGGTCGCCAGCTGCGTGTGAGCGGCTTTGGCGAGGCCGGCCTTCGCGGCGAGCCTTCGGGCGACCTGATTGTCAACGTGCGCGTTGCCGACCATGAGCGCTTTAAGCGCAACGGTGACGACCTGTACCTGGTGAGCGATATCTCGATTGCGCAGGCTGCGCTCGGCTGCGAGATCGAGGTCGAGGGCATTATGCCCGACGAGGTCGTTAAGGTGACGGTTCCCGCCGGCGCCCAGTACGGCGACACCGTGAGCGTCAATAATTACGGCATGCCGCGCATTGGCGGTGGCGGTTCGCGTGGCCGCCTGATCGTGCAACTGCGCGTGGTCGTTCCCACCAATCTTTCCAATAAGCAACGCGAACTGCTCCGTGCTTTTGCCGATGAGATGGGCGATGACGTCGTTTCTGGTAAGAAGTCGGTGACCGACCGTATCAAGAGTGCCCTCGACGATATCCTCGATTAAGGAGCCCGCGTGCTCGCACCCCATATTTCCGTCGTCAACCTCGGCTGCCGTGTCAATCGGGTTGAGTCTGACCGTATCACTGCCGACCTTATGCGCCTGGGCTTTGCTATTGTGGAGCCCCAGGATGCCGATCTGATCGTCATTAACACCTGTGCCGTTACGGGCGAGGCCGAGGCCAAGACCCGTAAGGCCGTCCGTCATGCGCTGGCCTATCCAAACGAGCCCTATGTGGTCGTAACCGGCTGCGTCGTCAACCTGCATCCCGAGGAGTTGCTGGAGCTCTCCGATCGCGTGATCGCCGAGCCGTCCAAGATTGACGTCGCCGAGCGCGTCTGCGAGGTGCTGGGTGTCGAATCCGATAGCGTTCCCGCCTGCAGCGATGGCGAGGTGGTCGATGCGCTCGGTCGCTCTCGCCTGGGCGTGAAGATTCAGGACGGCTGCAACCATCGCTGCACCTATTGCATTGTGTGGAAGGCACGCGGCCCCGAGCGCTCCGTGCCCGTCGAGTCCGTGCTCGAGCAAGTTCGCGAGGCCCAGGAGGCCGGCGTGCCCGAGGTGGTGCTGACCGGTGTGAACCTGGGTGCCTACGATGGCAAGAGCGCGACCGACGAGCACGTCGAAATCGATGAGCTGCTCGAGGCCATCATGGAGCGCACGTCTATTCCGCATGTGCGCATTTCCTCGGTCGAGCCCATGGATATCTCCGAGCGCCTGCTTAAGGTTATGGCGCGCTATCCGCAGCGTATCGCCCCGTTTTTGCACCTGCCCGTGCAGTCCGGCTGCACGGCGACCCTGCATCGCATGGGCCGTCCCTATAGCGCCGAGGCCTTTGAGGACACGGTGCGTATGATTCGTGCCATCTTGCCCCAGGCGTCCCTTTCGTGCGATGTCATCGTCGGTTTTCCTGGTGAGACGGACGAGGAGTTCGAGGAATCGCTGGCGCTGTGCCGCCGTGTGGGTTTCTCGCGTATGCACGTGTTCCGCTACAGCAAGCGTCCCGGTACCCTTGCTGCCGACATGCCCGACCAGGTGCCACCCGAGGTTATGGCCGAGCGCGGCCGCCGTATGCGGGCCGCCGCACAGGAGCTCGCTATTGCCGACGCTCGTCGTCGCTTGGGCACGGTCGAGCGTGCCGTGCTCGAGTATGGTGACAACCTGACGCTCGGCTCGTTCCATCATGCCCGTCTTGACGATACCTGTGGACTTACAGCCCCGTGCCTGCTCGATGTTGCTATCATCGGAGTCGATGATTCCGGCTTGGTCCATGCACGCAGGGAGGTTCATGGAAGCCTCGAAGATTAGACTTACCGTTCCCGAGGGGATTGACCCCTCGGGAGTTTTGGGCGCCGGCGACGGCGTCCTTCGCGCGCTCGAGAGCTTGGTTCGCGCTCACGTGGTCGCCCGTGGCGATAGCATCGCCGTGAGCGGCGACCCGGACGAGGTCGAACTCGTGGCGCGCTTTTTCGAACATGCTTTTCGCGAGGCGGCCGCCGGGCGCACGCTGTCTGCCGACGATGTCTCTCGTTGCCTGGCCGTCTTGCGCGACGGTGAGCACGAGGCTACGTCGCTTCGCGATGACGTGCTGCTTTCGTATCGCGGCCGCGTCATTCGCCCCAAGACGCTCGGGCAAAAGCGCTATGTGGATGCCATCCGCTCGCATACCATCACGTTTGGCTTGGGTCCTGCCGGTTCCGGTAAGACCTATCTGGCTATGGCGCTCGCCGTTGCCGCGCTCAAGCGTCACGAGGTGGGCCGTCTGATCTTGACGCGTCCGGTTGTCGAGGCGGGGGAGAATCTGGGCTTTTTGCCCGGCACCCTCGAGGAAAAGATCGATCCCTACATGCGTCCGCTCTACGACGCCCTTTTTGACATGATGGATCGCGAGCGCACCGATGAGCTTATGGAGCGCGGCAGGATCGAGATCGCCCCGCTTGCCTACATGCGCGGCCGCACGCTGAGCGATGCTTTCGTGGTGCTCGACGAGGCGCAAAATACCACGCCCGAGCAGATGAAGATGTTCCTGACACGTCTTGGGTTCAACTCCAAGTTCGTGATTACCGGCGACCTGAGCCAGCGCGACCTGGTGGGTCGTCGTGGCGGTCTTGCCGACGTTGAGCAGATTTTGGGCCGTGTCGACGATGTCGCATTTTCTCACCTCGAGCGTGCCGACGTGGTGCGTCATGCCCTGGTGGGTCGTATCGTCGAGGCATATGATGCTTATGATGACGTGCGCGAGCAGCGCCCGCGCGACCGAAAGGAGTCCCGTTGAGTGTATTGATCAGCAACGATGCCGAGCTCGATACGCTGCTCGACGCGCAGGAGGTGGAGTACATCTGCGAGGTTGTGCTTGCCGCCGAGGGCGTTGAGCGTGAAGTCGAGATTTCCCTTTCGTATGTCGACGAGGACGAGATGCACGAGCTCAACCACGAGTGGCGCGGTATCGACCGCACCACCGATGTGCTCTCGTTTGAATGCGACTCGGCCTTTGACGAGGATATTCCCGCCGACGAGACGCTCGAGCTCGGCGATATCATCTTGGCCCCGCAGGTTATTGCCCGTCAGGCCCCCGGTTTTGGCAATAGCCCCGCTGACGAGTGCCGTCTGATGCTCGTACACGGCATGCTGCACTTGCTGGGCTATGACCATATCGAGGACGACGAGGCCGAGGTCATGGAGGCCCGCGAGGACGCCATCCTGCGCGATCTGGCGCTCGAGCGCGGCGAGGACCCCAAGCTAGTCCACGTCGGCCCCATCACCAACCACGCCCACGACTAGGAGCCGTCTATGATTCCCGGATCGAACAAGGACCATCCGTCCTTCTTAAAGTCGTTTTCCTACGCCATGGAGGGCTTCGTCACCGCCGTCAAGACCGAGCGCAACATTAAGGTCATGCTCGTGGCGGGCGTGTGCACCGTCATTGCCGGCTGTATCGTGGGCCTCGACATTGCCGAGTGGGCCACGATTATTATCTGTTGTGGCCTGGTGATTCACGGCGAGCTGTGCAACACCGCTATGGAGGCTATCGTCGACCTAGCGACCCAGGAGCTCCATCCGCTGGCCAAGCGTGCGAAGGACATCGCCGCCGCCTCTGTATACATTCTTTCCATCACCGCCGCGATTGTGGGCGTGCTGGTATTTGCCCACGCGCTCGGCTTTATTTAGAAAGGGATTCCCATGTCCGACAATATGCAGCCTACCGATGAAGTTTTGGACGACGAGGTCCTGGACGAGGCTGAAGGTGCCGATTCGTTTGACGAGGCCGAGGAGTTCGACCCGTTTGAGGGCATGAGCGACGAGGAGCTCGACGCCCTGTGCGACGAGGATGAGAACCTCGCGGGCTTTGGTGACGTGGAACCCGGTTTCCGCAGCGGCTTTGTGGCCCTGGTCGGACGCCCCAACGCCGGTAAGTCCACGCTGCTCAACGCCTGCTATGGCAAAAAGGTCGCCATCACCTCGCCGGTGGCCCAGACGACCCGCCGCCGCATGCGCGCCGTCGTCAACCGTCCCGGCTACCAGCTGGTCTTTGTCGATACCCCGGGCATTCATAAGCCCAAGGACGGTCTGGGATCCGAGCTCAACAAGAGCGCCCTTTTTGAGCTCAATGACGTAGACGTCGTTGCGTTTTTGATTGATGCCACCAAGCCGATCGGCAGGGGAGACGCCTGGGTCGCTGATCGCGTCAAGAATGCCCGCTGCAAGAAGGTTCTGGTTCTCACGAAGGCCGATGAGGCCGATCCCGCCCAGGTTATGGAACAGCTCAAGGCCGCCCACGAGCTCATGGAATATGACGACGAGATCGTGACGTCGTCGGTCAAGAACTTCAACGTCGATGCCTTTATCGATACCGTTGCGCACTTTTTGCCCGAGGGTCCGCGTTGGTTCCCCGAGGACATGGGTACCGACGCTTCCGACGAGACCCTTGTGGCCGAGTTTGTGCGCGAGAAGGTTCTGCGCCGCACCCGTGACGAGATCCCGCACTCCGTGGGCGTGATCTGCGATGCGCTCGAGCAGACCAAGAAGGTGCTGCGCGTGCACGCCACCATTTACGTCGAGCGCGAGGGCCAAAAGGGCATCATCATTGGAAAGGGCGGCGAGATGATCAAACATATCGGCATCGACGCCCGTCGCGACCTTGAACGCATCTTTGGCACGCAGGTCTTTTTGGAGCTGGACGTGAAGGTCAAGGCCGGCTGGCGTGACGACGAGGCCCAGATTCGCCGCTTTGGCTATAACGCCGAGGACTAAGGACGCGCGGCGCGCATGGCAGGCTCCCGGACATATCGTACGAAGGTGCTCGTCCTCGATAAGACGAAGCTCAAAGAGACGGACCTGATCCTGACGATGCTTGACGAGCGGGGTCGGCAGGTTCGTGCCGTGGCAAAGGGTGCCCGCAAACCCGGTGGGCGTCTGGCTGCGCGCTGCGAGCTGTTCTGTACGGTCGATATGCTGCTTGCGCATGGACGGTCGCTCGACGTGGTTTCCCAGGCCGAGCTTATGGAGGCTCCGCTCGGCGTTGCGCCCGATTACGAGACGACATGCGCGGCAAGCGCGATCGCCGAGGTCGCGCGCGTGTGCTCGTTCGAGGACGCCGAGGACCCGTTTACCTTTGCTATAACGCAGCGAGCGCTTGCCCTGGTGGGCTGCGGGCTCGATGCGGCGCATATGGATCTACTTGTGGCGGCATATGTCTTTAAGCTGCTGTCGCACGTTGGCTATCGACCCGATTTTTCGGCCTGCGTGCTGTGCGGAGACCCCATGCTGTCGTATTTTTCACCCCAGGCGGGCGGTCTCATGTGCGGTTCGTGCGCGTCGAGCGTTCCGGGTGCTGAGCTGGTGTCGACCGGTGAGGTCGCGTGGCTGCGCGCCCTCATGTCTATGACCTTCGATGCACTCATGGCCGAGAGGATCGACCCCCATACCGCAGCCTTTTTGCTGGGGCTTTCGCATGTGTGGGCTGCGACGCACACCGATCAGCGCCTCCGTGCGATGGAATTCATGTTGGGTCGGTGATGATGCGCAGGCGCGGGCTGCTTGTGGTAACATACCGACCTGTTGGTACCTCGACCTTGGTTGCTCGCTCCACCGGCGGCTTCTCAGTCCGAGGCGAATCGAGTCGCCCGTTGGCGACGTAAAACGAAAGGTGAAACAATGACTGTTTCCAAAGAGCGCAAGGCGGAGCTGACTGCCCAGTTCGGTAACACCCCGGTCGACACCGGCAACCCCAAGGTTCAGGTCGCCATCCTGACCGAGCGCATCAAGGAGCTGACCGAGCACATGAAGTCCCACCAGAAGGACTTCCACACCCGTCGTGGCCTGCTCATGCTCGTCGGCCGTCGTCGTCGTCTTCTCTCCTACATCAAGAAGAGCGACATCGTCGAGTACCGTGAGCTCATCAAGGCTCTGGGCATCCGCGACAACATCCAGTAGGATTTGTACATGCTAAGAGCGTCCTGCGCAGCGGGGCGCTCTTTTTGTGTAAGGGCGTGAACAATCACGCTCTGAAGCGTGGCGGGGGCAGGGGGCCCACGTCACATGAGAAGCCCGCAGGCAAGGGGCCTGTGGGGTAAAGGAGAACAATGACACTCGTATCCAAGACCTTTGAGCTGTACGGCAAGACCTACACCTTTGAGTCCGGCGAGCTTGCCAAGCAGGCCACCGGCGCCTGTCTGGTCAAGCAGGGCGACACCACGATGCTCGATACCGTGGTCGTCTCCAAGGAGCGTAAGAACTACGACTTTTTCCCGCTGACCGTCGACTTCAACGAGAAGATGTACGCCGCCGGCCGCATCCCGGGCGGCTACCTCAAGCGTGAGGGCCGTCCCAGCGAGAAGGCCACGCTCACCGCGCGCATGATCGACCGTCCGATTCGCCCGAGCTTCCCGGACGGCTTCCGCAACGAGGTGCATATCGTCGCCACCTCGCTCGTCGCCGACCAGGTCAACCCCTTCGACGTCATCAACGTCATGGGCGCCTCCTTGGCCATGACGCTCGGCGGCGTGCCCTTCGAGGGCCCGCTTGCCTGCGTGCGCATCGGCCGTAACGTGGAGACCGGCGAGTTTATCGTCAACCCCACCTATGAGGAGCGCGAGAACTCCGATCTGGACCTGGAGCTGGGCGGATCCGCCGACTTCATCTCGATGGTCGAGGCCGGCGCCGAGGAGATCTCCGAGGACGACATGCTCGCCGCCATGAAGTTTGGCCAGGAGGCCCTTGCTGCTTTCTGCCAGGCTCAGGACGAGTTCGTCGCCGAGTGGGAGCAGGTCAACGGCCCCATCGTCAAGAAGGAGTACCCGCTCGATCAGCCCGTCGAGGAGGTCCAGGAGCGCATCTTCGCCCACTACGACGAGATGGCTGCCGCCCTTCGCGACGCCGACAAGCTCTCCCGTATCGGTAAGGTCGAGGCTCTGAAGGAGTCCATCCGCGCCGAGTTCACCGAGGAGGAGCAGGCCGCTTGGGAGCGAGAGATTCCCGTGGCGCTCAAGAAGCTCGAGAAGAAGGCCATGCGCACCATGGTCGTCGAGACCGGCGAGCGCGTCGACGGCCGTGCCGCCGACGAGATCCGTCCCATCATGGTGAAGGACAACTACCTGCCGCTCGTTCACGGCTCCGGTCTGTTCCAGCGTGGCCAGACCCAGGTGCTTTCCGTTCTCTCGCTCGGCATGCTCAACGAGGGCCAGCGTCTGGATACCATCGAGCCCACCGAGGGCAAGCGCTACATGCACCACTACAACTTCCCGCCGTTCTGCACCGGCGAGACCGGCCGCATGGGCAGCCCCAAGCGCCGCGAGATCGGCCACGGCAACCTGGCCGAGCGCGCTCTGCTGCCGGTGCTCCCCGACGAGAACGAGTTCCCCTACGCCATCCGCGTCGTCTCCGAGGTTATGGAGTCCAACGGCTCCTCTTCGATGGCTTCGACCTGCGGCTCCACACTC
Organism: Collinsella sp.; assembly: GCA_048489175.1. Lineage (GTDB taxonomy): Bacteria > Actinomycetota > Coriobacteriia > Coriobacteriales > Coriobacteriaceae > Collinsella. The sequence continues at coordinate 91,833 of DBFOIV010000177.1, forward strand.
GCCCTTATGGACGGCGGCGTGCCCATTAAGCGCCCGGTCTCCGGTATCGCCATGGGCCTGATCCAGGAGGAGGGCAAGACCGTGGTCCTGTCCGACATCCAGGGTCTCGAGGACTTCCTGGGCGACATGGACTTTAAGGTCACCGGCACCACCGAGGGCATCACCGCCCTGCAGATGGACAACAAGGCCACCGGCCTCACCTTCGACATCCTGGCCCGCGCCCTGCAGCAGGCCAAGGAGGGTCGTGCCTTCATTCTGCAGAAGATGCTCGATGTGATCCCCGAGCCGCGCCACACCACACGCAGCACCGCTCCGCGTATCGTCTCCATCCAGGTTCCGACCGACAAGATTCGCGACGTCATCGGTTCCGGCGGTAAGGTCATCCGCGGTATCCAGGACGAGACTGGCGCCTCGGTCGACATCCAGGAGGACGGCACCGTCTTTGTCGGCGGTACCGGCGAGTCCGTCGACCAGGCCGTCGAGCGTATCAAGCTCATCATCAAGGTTCCCGAGCCGGGCGAGGAGTACACCGGTCGCGTGGTCTCCATCCAGCCCTTCGGCGCCTTCGTGAACCTGCTGCCCGGCAAGGACGGCCTGCTGCACATCTCCCGCGTTGCCAAGGGCCGCGTGGAGAAGGTCGAGGACGTCCTCAACGTGGGCGACGAGGTCAAGGTCGTCGTCATCGAGGTTGACGATCGCGGCAAGATCTCGCTCGATCGTCTTGACAAGCCCGAGGCCCCGGCTCGCGCCGAGGGTGCCTCTGAGGGCGACGGCGAGCACTTCCAGCGCCGTGAGCGTCCGCGTCGCGAGCGCTCCGAGCGCAGCGACCGTCCGCGCCGTCCCGGCGACAACGGAGGCCGCAAGCCCCGCCGTCACCACGACGCTGAGTAAAAGCTACACATAAGCAGCTCAACAAGGGCGACTCCGGACAGGGGTCGCCCTTTTGCTATTCCCGGCGGGGTCCGCGGATAAAGTTTCCTGCTCTACAGTCCTGCTCACGACGGAGGCCACATTAAGTGGCCTCCTGTTCGTGCGGAACTCGCGATAAACTATATCCGCGGACCCCGCCGGGATAGCAAAAGGGCTGGTTGGTGCGGGTTTCGATTTTGTCAGACAGTCTATTCAGTTATCTGAATTCAGATCTTTAGATAAACGCATGTACGGCATTACCCCAGATAAAACCGACTAAAATAAACCTGTCCCTATTTGTCAGGTCTGGGGCCATCGGGGGCCGGGGCGGGTTAAGTTTGTCGCGAGTTCCGCACGCAAAGGAAAGCACTTAATGTGCTTTCCGTCTTGCGCAGGACTGTAGAGCAGCAAACTTCATGCCCTCCGGTCCGCCCCGGGAGCCACCTCTAAGTTATCCCCCGGCATTCAGAAAATCTAAGTGCCAAA
>DBFOIV010000178.1:0-11648 GCA_048489175.1 Collinsella sp.
TACGGTGCCGCCGGACAGAACCTCGGCCGCACGACCCGGCTGCAAGAAAGCGTAGCCCTCGCCCTCGACGGGACGGAAGCGAACCTTCTCGATGCGCAGCTGGGCGAGCAGCTCCTCGACAATGCCCTTGCCAAAGAAGAAACGCAGCTTGCGGTACTTCATGCTCCAGGACTGCTCGCTCCACTGGCCCGAGAGCACACCCGCCACGGACTTGGTCTCCTTGGGCAGGCTGGCGTTCTCGCGACCGTGGAACAGGCTGCCGACCTCGTACAGGTGCACATTGGGCGTACCGTGCGCCTCGTTGTAGGCCACGGACTGCAGCAGGCCCGGCAACAGCGAACGACGCATCTCGGTCTGCTCGGCTACCAGCGGGTTCATGAGCACCACGGGGCAACCGCGACCCTCGGTGGACATACCGATCTTCTCCAGGTCGCCCGGGGCGGCAAAGCCGAAAGTCGTGGTCTCGTTGAGGCCGCAGGCGCGCAGGATCTCGCCGACCTTACGGGTGAGCTTCTGCTCGCGGGTCAGGCCGCCGATGTGGTTCTTGGCAGCCGGGATGGTCGCCGTCACGCGGCCCATGCCCCACAGGCGCAGGACCTCCTCGATCAGGTCGATCTCACGCGGCAGGTCGGGACGGAAGCTCGGCGGGGTGACCATGAAGTCCTCGCCGTCGCGCTCGACGGTGCAGCCCAGACGGGTGAGCGAACGCTCGATAAAGTCGGGCTCGATGTCGGCACCGCAAATGGCATGCACGCGGGCCAGGCGCAGCTTGATGCTGTCGATAGTCTTGGGCGCGGGGAAAACGTCGACATAGCCGGGAGCAACCTCGCCGCCGGCAATCTGTTCGATGAGAGCGCAGGTAACGTTGGCGACGTCCACGCAGCCGGTCTCATCGACCTGGCGCTCAAAGCGAATGGAGGCGTCGGAGATCAGGGACAGGTCGCGGCTGGTGTGCGAGGTGCGACCGGCGTTGAAGCAGGCACTCTCGACCATCACATCGACGGTGTCGTCCTCGATCTCGGAATCCATGCCGCCCATAACGCCGGCCAGCGCCACGGGACGCTCGCCGTCGGTGATGAGGCCCATGCCGGCGTCGAGCACGCGCTCCTCGCCGTCGAGCGTCGTGAACTTCTCATCCTGCTGGGCGGCGCGAACCACCACGCGACGCCTGCCCTCGCGCTCGGCAAAGGTGTCCAGGTCAAAGGCGTGCAGCGGCTGACCGGTGAGCATCATCACGTAGTTGGTGATGTCGACAATGTTGTTGTGCGGTCGCACGCCCAGGGCGTTGAGGCGCTTGACCATCCAGTCGGGCGAGGGGCCGACCTTGACGTTGCGCACGATGCGGGCGACGTAGCGGTCGCACAGGCCCTCGTCGGCGATCTCGACCGAAAGCTCGTCGTCGGTCGCGCGGCCGGTCTCGGCCTTGATGGCGGGCAGCTCAACGTGAAAATCGCGGTCGAAGATGGCGCCGGTCTCGCGGGCCATGCCGATCATGGACAGGCAATCGGGACGGTTGGGCGTGATCTCGCAGTCGAGCACGGTATCGCTCGAGCCCACGTACTCGGCAAACGGCATGCCGCAGGGCGTATCCTCGGGCAGGATCATGATGCCGGAGTGGTCGCCGCCCAGGCCGAGCTCGCGCGCAGAACAGTTCATGCCCATGGACACGACGCCGCGAAGCTTGCTCTTCTTGATCTTAACGTCGCCGGGAAGCACAGCGCCAATCATGGCCGTGACGATGTGGTCGCCGGCCTCAAAGTTCTGCGCGCCGCAGACGATCTGCAGCGGGGCGGGGTTGCCGTCGGCGTCGAGGTTCTTGTCGCCCACGTCGACCGAGCACACATACATGTGGTCGCTATCGGGGTGCGGGGTCTTGGTGAGCACCTTGGCGGTCACCACGTGGTCGAAGGACTCGCCCACGGTGTCGATCGCCTCGACCTCGGTGCCGGTACGGATATATTCGTCCGAAAGGGTCTTGGGATCCTCCGGAATATCGATCATGGTCTTGAGCCAGTCGTAAGAAACACGCATCTAGCTCTCCTTTCATACTGAAAGCCTGCGAAGAGATGCAGGTGGAAACTTCAACTTTGTGAACATTCCTTACAAAGCGAGGGTTGTCCAAGTGCGGCAGATCGGCCCGAAAGAGGAGCGCCGCGTACTTTGGTACGCAAGCGACGAATGAGCGCCGAGGTGCCGTGCTTGGGCAAGCCGCAGCCTAAAATTGGTTCAGGAAGCGCATATCGCCTGTCATGAGCGTGCGCAGGTCGGGCAGGTCGTAGCGCAGGGCCGCGACGCGCTCGGCGCCAATGCCAAAGGCGAAGCCGGTGTACTTCTCGGGGTCGATGCCGCAGTTGATCAGGACGTTGGGGTCGACCATGCCGCAGCCCAGGATCTCGATCCAGCCGCTGTGCTTGCAGAAGTTGCAGCCCTTGCCGCCGCAGACGTGGCAGCTCACGTCCACCTCGCAGCTCGGCTCGGTGAAGGGGAAGAAGTGCGGGCGGTAACGCGTCTTGCGATCCTCGCCAAACATGCACTTAACAAAGTAGTCGAGCGTGCCCTTAAGGTCGCCAAAGGTGATGCCTTCGTCGACGACCAGGCCCTCGATCTGGTTGAACTGCGGCAGGTGGCAGGCATCGGCCGTGTCGGGACGGTAGACGGTACCCGGGCAGATCATGTAGATGGGCGGCTTTTGCGACTCCATGGTGTGGATCTGCACGCCCGAGGTCTGGGTGCGCAGCAGCACGTCGGACTCGCCGTGGGCGTGAGCCTCGGGGTGCGCAACGCTGCCGGGGTTGTTGTCGACCACGTAGAAGGTATCGCGGGCCGAGCGGCTCGGGTGATCCATGGGGGCGTTGAGCGCAGTAAAGTTGTAATAGGAGGTATCGACCATGGGGCCGGACTCGACGGTATAGCCGATGCCGCAGAAGATGTCCTCGGCCTCCTCGATGATCTGCTTGATCAGGTGCTGGTGACCGATCTGCGGACGGATGCCCGGCAGCGTGATGTCGACGGCCTCGTGCTCGAGTGCGTGCTTGAGGGCGGCGGCCTTCATCTCGGTGGTGCGCTCGTCGAGCATGCCCTCGATCAGCTGGCGCATCTCGTTGGCGCGCTTGCCCATCACGGGACGATCCTCGGGGGCGAGCTTGCCCATCATGCGCATCAGGCCGGTGATGCGGCCCTTGCGACCGAGCAGCTCAACGCGCGCAGCCTCGAGCTTGGCGGCGTCGTCGGCGCTTGCGACGAGCTCCTTGGCCTCTTCCTCGAGTTTGACCAGATCATCAATCAGACTCATGTCTTCCCTTTCGTCTCTCGCGCTCCCCGCTTGCCGAGGCGGCTGCCGCCGTCTGACATTGCGAAAACGCGGCCCGGTTCGGTAACAAAAAACCGTCCTCGGGCATGTGCATTGCCCAAGGACGGTTGAATTCCGCGGTACCACCTTGTTTGACCCGACGGATGTCTGGCCCGCCGCGCCCACTCTTTGCCCCTTGTCGCGAGGCTCACGGCTTCCCTACTGGGGACATCGCCGCCGCTGGCCGCGCGCCCGTTGAGGTCGCTGCTCGGGAGTGAACGCTTGGCCCTTGTCACCGCAGGAAGGCTTGCAGCCCATGACCTTCCCTCTCTTGCCGGCGACGCGGCGGGCAAAACCCTCTCCGTCAACGCATTGGGCTACAGGATACCACATTGTTTGGGTGTATCGCCGCGTTCCGTTTTGTTCGTGCTGGGTACAAGGCAGGTAGCTGTGCAAACTGGCCGCGCCGCCGCGTGCGACGGGCGACCTGCGAGATCAAGGATATGGTATGGGAAAGAAGCACGATAAGAAGGCCGAGCCCGCAGCGGGCAAGACGCCCAAAGGCATGAAGGTCGATAAGGCCGTCAAAAAATTCCGCAAGCTCGAGGGCAAGCTGTGGACCCGCGAGTACCTGCTCAAGGTTGCCGAGTTTGACGGCGCGACCATTGCCCCCGCCAACGGCGCCGCAGCGCGCGCCGACGCCATGGGCGCCCTTGCCGGAGAGCATCATAAGCTCCTGACCAGCGAAAAGTCTGTCGAACTTGTGCGCTCGCTGGCACGCGAAACCGTCGCCGGCGGCAAGATCGACGACCCGCAGCTGCTCGACGAGATCCGCGTACTCGGCCGCGACCAGCGCGAAGCGAGCGTCATTCCCACCGAGGAGGCCGAGGCCTGGACCAGGCTCACCTGCGAGGCCGACGCCGTGTGGCACAAGGCCAAGACGGCCAATGACTGGGCGAGCTTTGAGCCCTATGTGGATAGAATCGTCGGCCAGCTTAGGCATCAGGCCGAGCTCATGGACCCCAAGCGCGACCCATACGATGTTTGGCTTGACCAGTACGAGCGCGGCCTTTCCGCCAAGAGTTTCGATGCGTTTTGCGATGAGGTCAAGGCGACGGTCGTGCCGCTCGTGCACGCCATCGGCGAGCGCGGCCAGCAGCCCGCTGCCGACTTTTTGCATGCCCGCGTGCCCGAGGCCGCCCAGCGCGCCATGAGCTTCGACCTCATGAAGCTCGTCGGCCTGGATCTGGACGACACCACGCTTGCCTTTACCGAACACCCGTTTAGCGAGGGCTTTGCCGTGGGTGACGCGCGCATCGCGACGCACATCTATGAGGACGACTGCATCTCCAACGTCTACAGCATCATCCACGAGGCCGGTCACACCATGTATGAGCTGGGCGTGAACCCCGCCTATGCGCGCACCTGCCTGGAGGGCGGCACCTCCATGGGCATCCACGAGAGCCAGAGCCGCTTCTTTGAGAACACCGTGGGTCGCAGCCGCGCCTTTATGGGACCGCTGCTCGAGGTGCTGCGCCGCCACGCGCCCGAGGTCTACGGCAACGTGGACGAGGACGCGCTCTACCGCGCCGTGAACATCGCGCAGCCGTCGTTGATCCGCACCGAGGCGGACGAGCTCACCTATCCGCTGCACGTTATGGTGCGCTACGAGATCGAGCGTATGCTGTTTGCCGGTGAGGCCACGGCCAAGGACATCCCCGCGCTTTGGAATCGCTTTATGAACGAGTACCTGGGCATTCCCGTTCCCGACGACACGCACGGCTGCCTGCAGGATACGCACTGGAGCGGTGGCTCGTTTGGCTACTTCCCCACCTATGCGCTGGGTAGCGCCTACGACGCCATGTTTGTGCCGGCCATGTGCCGCGACGGCGTCGACCTTACCGATGCCTGCGCGAGCGGCGATCTGGCGCCCGTCCGCGCCTGGCTGGGCGAGCACATTTGGCAGTGGGGCCGCGCCAAAGACGCGCCGGAGCTCATCAAGGGCGCCTGCGGCATGGACTTTGACGCCCGCTACTACTGCAGCTACCTGCAGGACAAGTTCACCACGCTGTACGAGCTGTAAGGCATAACCGACACGCCAACGCAAAGGGGACGCCGCGGAACCAATCCGCAGCGCCCCCTTTCCACCTAGTTGTTTAAGAACGTCCCCAATGACTACCTTACAGAGCTTCCAGCGCGTTGGCGATGCGCTTCATGGCGGCATCGGCGGATGCTTGGTCGGGCGCCTCGGCCAGCACGCGGATAACCGACTCGGTTCCGCTCTTGCGCACGAGCACGCGGCCCTCGCCCGCCAGCGACGCCTCGGCCTCGGCGATGGCGGCTTGCACGCCCATGTTGCCCAGCGCGGCGTCTTTATCCGCCACGCGTACGGCAACCTGAGCCTGCGGCAGTAGCTTGCACGGAGCCGTGAGCTGCGAGAGCGTCTCGCGCTCGGCACGAATCACTTCCATCACGCGCAGCGAGGTCATAATGCCGTCGCCCGTGCGCTCGATATCACCAAAGATCGTGTGGCCCGTCTGCTCGCCGCCCAGGCTGTAGCCGCCCTCGCGCATCTTGGCATACACATGACGGTCGCCCACGCCGCTGGTCACGGCACTTAGACCGGCAAGCTCCAGCGACTTGACCAGGCCAAAGTTGCTGGCGATCGTCGGCACCACGGTACCGCCCGAAAGGCGACCGTGCTTGTTCAGGTACACGCCGCACACATACAGGATCTGGTCGCCGTCGACCACGCGACCACGCTCGTCCACGGCCAGGCAGCGGTCGGCATCGCCGTCGTAGGCAAAGCCAACGTCCAGGCCCTGCTCCACCACGTGGCGCTGCAGACGCTCCATATGCGTGGAGCCGCAGTCAACGTTGATGTTAAAACCATCGGGCGCGGCGTTAATCACGCGCACATCAGCACCCAGCGCGTCGAACACCGGCTTGGCCACCGAGGATGCCGAGCCGTTGGCGCAGTCGAGACCGATCTTGACGCCCTGCAGCGAAAAGTTCGCGCTAGCGATGAGCGAGGCGATGTAGCGGTTGCGGCCCTGCATGTAGTCGACCGTGGCACCGATGTGGTTGCCCGTAGCCAGCGGCACCTCGCTCTTGCCATCGATATAGTCCTCGATGAGCTCCAACACGTCCTCGTCCATCTTAAAGCCGTCGCTGTTGACGAGCTTAATGCCGTTATCGCAAAACGGGTTGTGGCTCGCACTGATCATGATGCCGCAATCGAAGCAGCCCTCCACGGTCTGATGCGCCACGCCCGGCGTCGGGATCACGTGCAGCATGTAGGCGTCCGCGCCGCTCGCGACCAAGCCGCTCACCAGCGCCGCCTCGAACATATAGCTCGAGCGACGCGTGTCCTTGCCCACGATCACGCGTGCTTTGGTCCCGCGGTTGGCGCCGTAATACCAGCCCACAAAGCGGCCGATCTTATAAGCGTGCTCTACCGTCAGTCCAACGTTGGCCTCGCCGCGAAAGCCGTCGGTGCCAAAGTACTTCATGCGCTCTCCTTACAAAATAGGGGCGAACAGATTGCCTGTCCGCCCCAAAATGGTACTCGATTATCTGCGCTACCAGAAAAACCCTACGCCGACGCGCTGTCGCGAGCCGCCTGGCATGTAGGAGTCTGACGCAGCGTAAGCGGCTTGTCCCCCGCCTCGGCCGACGTGGTCAGCGTATACGTGATCGTCGTCGTCTCGCCAGCATGCAGGTCAACGGTGCCCGAATAGAAGGGGATTCCATGCCACGTAGCGGCGCCAAGACCAAACTGTGTGCCCTCAACCGTAAGGTCACTGATGTTGCCGCCCGTCGGGGCAAACAACGAGACATTCAGGCGTTCGTCGTCACGCGCGGCATCGGGTGCGCTCGCCGCAACGTAGTCGGGCAGCTTGCCTGCCTCCTCCTGCGTCATGATGTTCGTCAGAGTAACGGTGATGCGATACGAGCACGTGCCGTCGCCGTTCTTGATGCCCTGGCCGATCTGCGTGTCGGCGTTCAGATACCAGTCGAGCTTGGAGAAGCTCAGGTTGTTAAAGTAAACGCCGGCAACAGGATCGGCACTCGGGTCATCCGGATCGGGCAGCGAAGCGTCAATGCCCGTCTCTTTGATGGCACTCTGCTCATCATCGTTTCTCATCCACGCGATCAGGCGGCCCTCTTCGGCACCGCGCTCAACGGCGCTGACAAGCTTCGTAACATCGACATCGCCGATACCGCCAAGGATCTTGTCGAAGGCAGCGCTGGCGACGGATGCAAAGATGCCGTCAGACTCCTCGACCGGATAGTTCCAGTACACATCGTGCATGAGGACCTTTGCGGCGTTGGTGCCGTCGACAACCGTTCCGTCGGGCAGTGACACGTTACCGACCAGGCCCAGCAGATACTGCAGGAACACCGGGTCGATACCGATGACGCCATCAGCGTCCTGTCCATACTGGGACTTCCACAGCGCGGCGACACGCTGCGAGTTGCGGGGCCAATCAGGCGAATAGGTATTGCCCGAGTTGTACAGGTTACTGTGGTTGCCGAACAGCGCCTCATCCTCTTCGTCGACGCTCTCGACTGCCTCATCCTCGCTGAGTCCAATGCGGGGAACAAACTCGCCAATCGACATCTGGCCGTCAGTGACCGAAATCAGGCCCTGCGAACCGCCAAAGCCGCCGCAAGCACGAATCTCGACGTTGTTCATGGCGTACATAAGGTAGTTGCGCGTCTGGCCGTTGGCGCCGAGCATCTGGGGAAGGACGGGGGCGACCTTCTCCGCCGCGTCAACCGCACCGTTGAGGGTGGCAAAGCCGTCCTTGGCCTTATCGACCAGCTCGGTCACCTGGGAAATATGAGTATCGCCAATGCCCTGGACCTTCTCGTTGGCGCTCTTGAACACCTTCGAGCTGCTGGAAAGCGAATCGGCGACCGCCTGCAGCGCGGACACGTTAATCATGCCGTCCTGGAACAGCTTGCCGGGCGTGGCCTGCGAAAGGTTGTCGGCCATGGGAACCAGCGCGTTGCTCGAGACATCGGACAGGGCGTCGATCATGGTGCGGGCTGCGTTGATGTCACTGCCATACACCGGGATAAACGATGCCGCCGTCCACAGCGGGCTCGAGGTCTCCGCCTTCATGCTGTCGCAGAGCTCATCGATCTTCTTCGCGTCGTCAGGCAGCGTCGAAAAATCGCCCGACGTGACCTTGTCCTTAAGGCCACCGACGATCTCGACAGCCTCCTTCGCTTCGCTCTTTACGGTCTTTGCCGAGTTAAGCAGCATAAAGCCGCTTGCGCCAAGCGCAACGAGAAGCACCGCGACTACAACGGCAATAATGGCGCCGGTGTGACGCTTTTTGCGCTCGCCCTTGCGATGGCGATGACGGACCAGACCGTCAGAGGTCGAACTCGGCGAAGCGTCGCCACCGTAGTTCAAGCCAAAATCGTAATAATCTTCCTTGGAACCCGAGCCCGCAAACTCGGCACCGCCATCATCCAGGCGGGCGAACGTGCCAGTCTCGGAGGCGCCGGTGTAAATCGTGCCAAGGTTACCCGTAAGCCCCGCGCCACCGGCAGAGGGAGTATTGTTGGCGGCCTTGTCGGCATTAACGTTGCCGGCGGCATTCGCGGCGTTGGCAGCACCTGCGTTGTTCGCGGGTACCGAAGGAGCCCCGCTCGGCTGCGACGTGGAGGTTGCACCGCCCGCAAAGACATTCCCTCTTGCACGGCCGGTCTTTTTTGCCTTTTGAGACTGCTCGTACAGAGCGGTAAACATCGCTGTCTCGCCCGGGGACACGCGCTTACCGGAACCGCCCTGTCCAGCGCCGCCCGGCGTGCCGGCCTTACCAGCCCCGTTCGGACGCGGCGGAACTGCAGGACGGCCGCTATCGCTGCCCTTAAAGTGATTACCAGCCATAAAGAAATCCTCGCAATTGAGTCGCAATGAAAAAGTCCATAACGTTACTAGTTTATGGCATTTTGAGCATCGACAGCTAAACTCCAGACACGGACATCAATTGGCGAAAATGCGGCACAACACCTTTTCCGTCTTGGCAGCGGCGCCAGCTACACCGTGAGGAACATCATCACGATGATCATGGCAAAGCCGATAAGGTCGGTCGGCAAAAACACCGTGCCCAGCATAACGGCGCTGGTGATGGTCGCCGAGACGGGCTCCACGGTTCCGATGAGACTCGCACGCACCGAGCCGATGTCCTTAACGCCCTGCATATAAAGCATGTAAGCAAAAAACGAGCCGATAACCACGAACACCGCGAGCGCCTCGATGCCGGCAGCGTCGAGCGCCGGCATATGCGCCCAGGGCTGCACGAAGACACACGAGACCACGCCCGCCGTGAGCATTGCCGAGCCCGTGACGATAGGGCTGCCGTATTCGGGCAGGATCTTGGCGGGAATCACCGCCATACACGCGGCGCTGACCGCACACATAAGACCTGCTGCCAGGCCAAGCGGCGAGATATTCAGGCTGGTGGGGTCGCCGCCGGTGGCGATTAAAAAGGTTCCACCCAGAGCCAGGCCAATGCCGATAACTTCGCGAGTACGCGGCATGCGGCGATCGGTCACGCAGGCGTAGCCCATGATGATAACGAGCTGCAGGCACTGGAGTACCGTCGCGGTTCCGGCATTAGTCAGGCGCACGGCCGAAAGATAGCAAAACTGGTTGAACAGCAGGCCAAAGGCGGTGAAGAGCAGCAGCTGCTTGCGATCGGCGGGTGTGGTCCAGAGCTTAATCAGGCGCTCGCGGTCGCGCGTAACAACCACGGCCATAAAGAGTAGACCGGCGAGAATCTGACGCACGCTCATAAGCCACAAGGTATCGACGTGGTAGGTATCGAACAGAAAGCTCGCGCTGGTGCCCGAGAAGCCCCAAAACGAACCGCCCACCAGCGTAGCCAAGACGCCCGTGATCATCTTGCGCGTCGAAGCGCTGTTCAGGCGCTCGCGCCAGGCGCGGCGGGTGCTACGGCTGAACTCGTCGGTGCCCTCGGGCACATCAATGTTCGATATATCGGTCATCGGCACCGAAGCCCCTGCGCCTTCGACCTGCTCGACACACTCTTTGCTCATTCCACACCCCCGAAACAGCCTGGAAACAATTCGGCTTACCTTACCACGGCGAAGTCACCAGCTGGAGGCTTGTCCGCTTATCGGTAGGACAATTCCGCAGGTGTCTTTCCATAGCTCGATACCGCAATGGCCTTGCATTATGCGACAGCCAAATCGCGGCAGCAGGCTCTTTTAAAATGGATATGACGAAGCCCCCGAATTCCACAATGTAAGCGATTTTTAAAAATGTTCTTGCCACCGAGTTCAGGCTCCGTTATATTATCCCTTGCGCGCTTGCGCACCCTTGATCGGGCGTTTAGCTCAGGGGGAGAGCGCTTCCCTGACACGGAAGAGGTCAGAAGTTCAAATCTTCTAACGCCCACCAAATGTTCGCAGCTCAGAGGCTATGCCCTCTGGGCTGTTTTGTTTTATGTCGCCAAATCCGCTGGCAGCTCCAACCGCCCAACTGGCCAAAAGCCGACCATCTACTTGCCGATCTATCCATCGGTATAACCAATCAGTCCGCACCGCAACTTCTCAGTAAAACGCCGCGATGTCTGCGCCCTGCGGTATCCTTGAGCCACTTGCACCTGCAGCACCAAGGAGCCGCCATGCGCACCGAGCTCGATGTCCCCTTTTCGCACAAAGAAGAAGCCAAGGCGCTGGGCGCCAAATGGGACCGGACCAAGAAGATCTGGTATGTACCCAGCGGCGTCAACCCCGAGCCCTTTGCCGAGTGGCTGCCCGGTGTTGACCGATCCGACCCCTCAGTGCCGTATATATATCTAGTACTGGGCAAGCGCGAGTGCTGGAAGTGTCACAAAGAGACCTCGGTCGCGGCCTTCGGCATTCCCTATCGAACCGATAACGACGAGAGCATCGCCATCGCGCACGCGCCCAACGAAGCCGGGTACATTGCCATCGACACGGCCAACGCCAACGCACTCGCCATCGTGCCCGCTCTTGGCTGCGTACCGGGCGAGATCCGCGACTACCTTCATAAGCGCTGCGGCTACAAGCCCGTAGGCGCGCGAGCCTCCAAAGCCCCGTCGCTCGGCAACACGTGCACCAGTTGCGACGCGCTGCAAGGCAGCCGCTATCTGTTCGAGGAGCCCTCGTCCCCGTTTGCCCTCACTGCCATCAACAAGCTGCCGGCACTGGAGTTTATACGCGTCGAAGTTGCCGGCGTCTTTGGCGTCCCGGCCACGCGTACCGACTTTGACCAGGCGCTCTTTACCTGGGCACGCGACCATCACGCCGAGTTCCACAAGCAACTCGGTGAGGGGATTTATTTGTAGAG
>DBFOIV010000179.1:0-2589 GCA_048489175.1 Collinsella sp.
GCAGCGTATTGGGCCATGGAACATCCTCACACTCAATCTGGGCGTGGTGTCCGCACGCGTATGGCTGCGTGCCGCCTCATGGTCAAATAAAAACGGGGCGCACCGGACCCCCGGCACGCCCCGCTACTGTAGCAACAACCAAGCAGCCCACGCAATTCACCGCACTAAAGTACCGACTTGAATAACCTCGATGTTTCGTCAACGTCAGCGAAAACGACCCTAAGCGAGCAAGGTGACGTGAAATGAAAGGGCGCTGACCTTCTGGTCGCGCCCTTGAAATTGAACGTCAGATTGCCGCTTAGGGTCGTTTGCAGCGTCGAGCCGTTACGCGGTTTGGTAAAACCGCGTAACTAGATTAATTTAGTACTCTCAAGCTTTTCGATAATCCAGTCGTTGGCTTTGATGACTGGGCGGCGGAAGACGACGCCCAGGGCCAGCGACGGAATCAGATAGCTCGCCAGAATGCCCAGCTCAACCCAGTACTCCATATGGTAGGCACCGGCCATGGCGGCGTGCATGGCGTTGATGCCGTGAGTAAACGGCAGGAACGGATAAATCGCCTGGAACACGGGGCCGGTCATCTCGATGGGGAACGTGCCGCCCGAACCGCCGACCTGCATGACCAACAGCACGACCGCGAGCGCCTTGCCGATATCACCAAACGACACCGTAAGCGTGTAGACGATATTGGAGAACACGAGACTCGCGACCCAGCCCGCCAGCACAAACTGCAGCGGGTTGTCGCACTGAATGCCAAAGAACAGAATGTCGCCCGCGCACACGAGCGTTGCCTGCAGCAGAGCCAAACCGCCAAAGAACAGGTAACGGCCCAGATAGATCTCGTGCAGGCGTACGGGGATGAGCTCGTTGATAAGCTCATCGTCAACCGAGACCTTCATCATGGCTGCCAGTACGATCGAGCCGACCCAGAGCGACAGAATCGTGTAGAACGGTGCCATGGCCGAACCGTAGTTGCGGATCGGATAGACCGGCTTGCGGTCGAGCGCGACGGGGCCGGAAAGCGACACGGCCAGACCCTCGGGATCATTGCCGATCATCGTCTTGATCGTAGCGAGGTCATCCGACATCAAGGCGCCGTCGAGCTCGTCCTTAAACGCGCTGATCTTGTCCGACGCCTCGCCCAGCTGATCGGAAGCCTTGTTGACCAGCTTTGCAGCCTTGGAGAGGCCCTTTGCCAGCGAACCGGAAGCAGCGGTCAGGCCGTCTACGGCGCTATCCAGGTCGCCCGAGATGCCATCAAGCGAGTCCAAAACGCCCGAAATAGTCTTCTTGAGTTCTTTGGCCTTGACCGAAAACGTAGAGTCGTAGTCAATCTTGGCGCCCGAGATACCAGCCTTGGCATCCGCGATTGCCTGATCGACCTCGGCACGCGATTTGTTAACCTCTGCCATACTCTTCGTGAGCGACGTCGCGATATTCGTCAGCTCATTGGCATTGTTGCGGTACTCCGTCGCGGTTTTATCAAGCTCGGCAGCCGCGTCCTCAAGCCCTGCCTTGAGCTTATCGTTACTCACCTGGCCAGCAAGACTACGGAGCTCATTCGCCGTGCCATCAATCTCGTCGGCACGTTTATTGAGTGAGTCTGCGCCATCGTTGAGCTGAGACACCGTAAGATCGACGTGCTTGTTTGCAGCGTCGAATGCCTTTGCGAGCTCGGTAGAAACGTTATCGAACGAACCTGCGCTCCCATCAATAGCAGCATCGATCGCATCGCTGGCGGACTTGAGCGCTTGCTCGGAATCGGCAATACCGCTCTCAGCATGCTGCATGAGCTGCTTCACCGACTCCTCGGTCGATCCGGACTGCTTGAGCATGCCGCCCGCCGACGTCAGTGAATCGGCCGTGGAGCTTAAAATGCCCGCAAGTGACGTTGCGCTGGCCTGAATGTCCTGCAAGTCCTGGACCGAATCGCCAAGCGTCGAGGACAGGTTGGCGATAAAGTTGCTTACTTGGTCGGTGCTCATGTAGTCGAGCAGGCTGGACACGGTTTTAAGACCGATGCTCGTAATGGTCTCGGTAAAAGTTTCGTTAACCTGACTCTGAACGGCGCTCGAACCCTTCTCGGTCACGATCTGCGCGATGGCGTTGGCCTTCTGGTTCTCGTAAAACTCGATATCGGCGTGTTTCACGTCGGTCGAGAAAAGCGTCATCATGTCGGAGCTAAACGTTTTGGGGATAACGACGGCAGCATAGTACGCGCCTGATTTTACGCCCTCGATAGCTTTATCGCGATCGTTGAGCACGACCCAGTCGAAGTTCTCATTGCCGCGTAGGGCACCGGCCACGTTTTCGCCCACGTTAACCTCGACGGGAATCAGATCGCTCTCGTAACCCTCATCGGTGTTGACCACGGCGATCTTAAGATTGCCGGTGTTGCCGTACGGATCCCAGCTGCCGGCGATGTTAAACCACGCGTACAGACACGGCACGATAATGAGGCCCATCACGACAACCAAGCCGATCACGGAGCGAGACACGTTTTGGACATCGCGCTTAAACAGATGCAGGATGTTCTTCATTTATGCCTCACCTCCTTTGGAGTGCTTGCCAAGCGCGGTGGTATCTCCA
>DBFOIV010000180.1:0-4302 GCA_048489175.1 Collinsella sp.
GTAGCCCGGGGCTTACCCTTTCCCGAACGCGACCCTCGCGAAGCGCGTGAGCGGGCGGGAAAGGGTAAGCCCCGGGCGGACAATTAAGTGCGTTACTCGGCAGCGGCCTTGAACTTGTTGTAGTTGATCAGGCAGCCGGCCTTGACGATGGCACGCTCCTCTGCCGTCATATCGGCAATGTAGAGCTCAATCTGCTCGACCGCACCGTCGGCGCGCACCACGTAGGCGGCGATGTCCTTTAGGTCACCGTCGAGCGCGGCACGGATACCCGGCACAAAGACATAGTCGCCCACCTCAAAGCTGGGCTCGGCCTCCATCTGGAAGGGCACCATACCCCAGTTCATCACGTTGGAGCGATAGCGCTTGGTGGCGTACTCGTGGACGATGTTGGCCAGACCGCCGATCACGCGCTGACAGCTCGCGGCCTGCTCGCGGGCGGAACCGTCACCGGGCTTCTTGGCATAGAGCATGGAGCCGTACTCAGTCGCCTTGGCATCGGCCGCGACACCCGCGCCGACCAGCGCCTCAAACACGCCCGCAAGCTCGGCATCGAGTGCCGCCAGATCGCCTGCTGCCTCGCCGGCAACGCGGCGCTTCTCCACGGCGTCGACCTCCTTGGAGCGACCCACGTAGGCCGGATCGCGACGGCTGAGCGTAAACTCGGCCAGGCCCAGCGGGTTGGAGCGGAAGGAGCTCGTCTCGCCCGAAGGAATGAGCTCGTCGGTCGTGGTGACCGGATCCATGATCTTGGAGCACACCTTGAGCAGGATATCGTCGCCGAGCGGCTCCATCGCGGGCCACGGCTTGATGTTGGGACCCTCGACCAGCTCGTCGGCAGGCTCCGCCTTGCCAAAGCCCCAGTACACGCGCTTTTTGTACGGCGCGTCGTCAAAGGTGTACTCGCAGGCCTCGTCCCAAGTCTCCTCGGGCAGGTCGGTCGCCGGCGTCAGGACGCCGCCGTTGGCAGCCGTCGCCGCAATGGAGCGGGCGTCCATCAGGGCCACGGCGCTCAGCTGGCCATTGCCCGGCTTGGAACCCTCGCGGTTGGGGAAGTTGCGCGTAGTGTGGCGGATCGAAAGGCCGTTGTTGGCGGGCGTGTCGCCGGCGCCGAAGCACGGGCCGCAGAACGCCGTGCGCACGATCGCGCCGGCCTCCATGAGGTCGTAGATGTAGCCGCGGCGTGTAAGCTCGAGTGCCACGGGCTGGCTCGTGGGATAGACCGACAGCGAGAACTCGCCGCAGCCGGTGTTGGCGCCCTTGAGCACGCGGGCAGCCTGGACCACGGAGTCGTAGTTGCCGCCCGAGCAGCCGGCGATAACGCCCTGCTGCACGTGCAGCTTGCCGTCGACGATCTTGTCGAGCAGGCTAAAGTGCGTCTTGCCCTCGCCGATCTTGGCGGCCTCGAGCTCCACCTCGTGCAGGATGTCCTCGAGGTTCTCGTTGAGCTCGTCAATCTCAAAGCCGTTGGAAGGATGGAACGGCAGCGCGATCATGGGCTTGATGCTCGGCAGATCGACCTCGACGCAGCCGTCGTAGTAGGCGACATCGGCGGGCTTGAGCTCGCGGTAGTCGTCGCCGCGGCCGTGCATGGCCAAAAACGCGTGTGTGTCCTCGTCGGTGGCCCAGATGGAGGAAAGGCAGGTGGTCTCGGTGGTCATGACGTCGACGCCGTTGCGATAGTCAGTCGTCATGCTCGCGATGCCGGGGCCCACGAACTCCATGACCTTGTTCTTGACGTAGCCCTTGGCAAAGACGGCGCGGATGATGGCGAGCGCCACATCGTGCGGGCCGACGCCGGGGCGCGGAGCGCCCGTGAGGTAGATGGCGACGACGCCGGGATAGGCGACATCGTAGGTGTCGCGCAGCAGCTGCTTTGCCAGCTCGCCGCCGCCCTCGCCCACGGCCATGGTGCCCAGGGCGCCGTAGCGGGTGTGCGAGTCGGAGCCCAAGATCATCTTGCCGCAGCCGGCGAAGTTCTCACGCATAAAGGAGTGGATGACCGCAATATGGGGCGGAACGAAGATGCCGCCGTACTTCTTAGCAGCGGAAAGGCCAAAGACGTGGTCGTCCTCGTTGATGGTGCCGCCCACGGCGCACAGCGAGTTATGGCAGTTGGTGAGCACGTAGGGCAGCGGGAACTGCTCCATGCCCGAGGCACGCGCCGTTTGGATGATGCCGACAAAGGTGATGTCGTGGCTCGCCATGGCGTCGAAGCGGATCTTGAGCGCCTCGGGATCTCCGGACGTATTGTGTGCCTGGAGGATCGAATACGCGATGGTGCCACGCTTGGCATCCTCGGGCGTCTGCGTAATACCGCGCTCGGCAGCCTCGGCCGCAGGCACAACCTCGCTGCCGCCGCGCAGGTAGATGCCGTCCTCGTACAGCTTGACCATACTGTCTCCCACTCTGCCCGAAAGGCTCGGGCGCATAGCATACATTCATTCAATATCGTGCCATAGAACAGTTGCGAGTGGGTTGCGAATCTGCACGTTCACTTTATCTCGGTAAAGTAAAGGACGAGCCCCTTGCATCACTCTCCTAACAAGGAGTGTCCCAAAGTGCCGGCACAAAAGGAACGTCCCCAAGTGCCAAATGCCGCAAGAATGTCCCCTTTGACTAGTCATTTAAGAACGTCCCCAATGACTACCCTGCCGTATCCGGAGCAAGGCAACGCCGCAGGTAGAGGACGGACAGCGAGCGACGTCCAGAGCGAACAAGTTGGCATGAAAAAGGCAAGGCATAGACCTTCTGGTCATGCCTTGCCTTTTGAATGACAAATTGTCGCTCTGGACGTCGAGCAGCGTCGGCCCGTTACGCGGTTTGGTAAAACCGCGTAACTACAAATCCCCGCCGGCGCCCAGCAGCTTGCGCATGACTTGCTCGGGGTTAACTGAGCCGTCGCGCGGGGCCAGGGCGGTGATCTTCTTTTGCATCTTGTACTCGTGCAGCTCGTCCTCGAGCTGGCGTACGCGGGCGCGGAGCTTCTCGTTCTCGCGTTCGCGCTCCTCGGCACGCTCCTTCATATCGAGGATGCGCACCACGCCGGCGAGGTTGATGCCCTCGTCGGTCAGTTGGTTGATGAGCTCCAGGCGCTCGATATCGGCACGCGAATACAGACGCGTGTTGCCGCCCGAGCGCTGGGGATTCACCAAGCCTTTGGACTCGTAGACGCGCAGAGTCTGCGGGTGCATGCCGGTCAGCTCGGCCGCCACGCTGATCATGTACAGCGGTTTGTTCCTATTGTCCTCGGCCATGCTACCTGACCCCTTTCCGTCTCGTTATCGTCCATCATAAGCCCGTGGGCGCGGGCGTGCGCCGCGACCGCCCTAGTACGTCGCCTTGTAACGGTTGACCTTCTCGCGATAGTCGCGTGTGTCGGTCTCGCGCAGCTTGGTCATGGCATCGCGCTCGTCATCGGATAGGTTCGTGGGGACCTGCACCTTGATCTCGACGAGCAGCGCGCCTGTGCGGCCACGGTGCTTAACGTCGGGCGCCCCCATTTCCTTAAAGCGGAACTTCTTGCCCGTCTGGGTACCCGCGGGCACCTTCAGACGAACCGTCGCACCGCCGGGCGTCGGCACGTCCACCGTGCAGCCGAGCGCCGCCTCGTAGACCGAGACCGGTACCTCCATGGTCACGTCGGCACCTTTGCGCTTAAACAGCGGGTGCTCCTCCACATGCGTGGTCACGACCAGGTCGCCGCGCTCGCCACCCGCAACGCCATACTCGCCGCGACGCTTGTAGCGCAGCTTGCCGCCGTCGACCGCACCCGCAGGCACCGAGACCGTAATGGTCTGCTGCTCACCTGTCGAGGGAATGCGATAGGTGACCTTGTGCGTCACACCGCGAAACGCGTCCTCGGCCGTCACATCGACGGTCAGCGACAGGTCGCCGCCCTTGCGAGCACGGCTGCGGCCAGCGCCGGCACCGGCAGCGCCCGCAGCCCCGGCAAAGCCCGAGCCCCAATCGCTGCCCCAGGCGCCGTTGCCGCTAAAGATGCTGTCGAAGATGTCGCCCCAGCCGCTGGCACCCGCGCCGGCACCGTAGCCGCCGCCATACGCGCCGCCCGCGCCCGGCATACCGCCAAACATGAGCATCTGGTCGTACTCTTTGCGCTTCTTCTCGTCCGAAAGCGTCTCATAGGCCTCGCTGATCTCCTTAAACTTGGCCTCGTCGCCGCCGGCATCGGGGTGATATTTTTGCGCGAGCTTGCGAAACGCGCTCTTGATCTCTTTGTCGGAGGCGCTCTTGGATACGCCCAGGATGTCATAGAAGGTTTTGCCTGCAGCCATCGTAGCTCCT
>DBFOIV010000181.1:0-2632 GCA_048489175.1 Collinsella sp.
GGACGCATCGTTATCCTTCTCGAAGTACGCGTTAGGAAACGCCGTCATGCGCAGACGGTTAAACTCGGTCTCGCAGTGCTGCTCGAGCGACTCGCCCACCATCTTGGTGGACAGGCGGACCTTCATGTCCTTAAGGCGCTCGATCTCTTCATCCTTGTAGCGAATCAGGTCATCGCTCGCACGCTTGGCCTGCGCAAGCTCGAGCTCGTGTGCCGCCTTGGCCTGTTCCTCGCGAGAATCGCGCACAGCCAGCTCGCTCGTCAGTTTGGCACGTGCCTCATCGCGCTCTCGCTCCGCCGCGGCGACCGCCTCTGACAGGTTCATTTTTGCCATCAGTTCCTGCTCGCGCAGCTGGGCACGCAGGCCCTCGGCCTCTTGCTCGGACTGAGCCTTTGCGGCGGAAAACTTCTCCTGCGCCTTCGCGCGATAGTCAGTAAGCGCGCGCTCGGCCTCGCTGCGAGCGGCATCGAGCTCACGCTGCGACTCTGCCGCGGCAGCGGCAAGCGCCATCTCCTGGGCTTTGTCCGCCGCGGCGAGCCTGGCCTGCAGCTCAGCAATCTGAGCGTCGCGCGCAGCTAAATCGTTTTGAGCAGCGTTGCGCGCCGCCGACTCGGCAAGCTTTGCTTCGTCATCTTTGCGCCCAAGCTGCGCACGCAGGCTATCAATCTCACGCTGGAGTTCGGCATTTTCCTTTTGAGCATTGGCTCGTGCCTCTACCGCCGCGCGCTGGCTTGCACTCTCGCGCTCTGCGGCAGCGCCCTCGAGCTTAGCGCGCAGCTCGGCAAGCTCAGCATCGCGCTTGGCAACCTCTTGTGCCAGTTGCTGAGCCGCAGCGTTCTTCTGCTCAACGAGCTGAGCGTTGCGCTGAGACTCTGCCTCCTGCAAAGCAGCCGTCGAACGCGAGCGCTCAAGCTCCAGCGCCTGCTCGCCCTCGCGCTGGACTGCCTTCACACGCTCATCCAAGTCGCGCGAAAACTCGGCATCGCGCACCTGCTTGACGATATCCGCATAGCCGGATGCATCGACCTTAAAGACTTCGCCACAATGCGGGCACTTGATCTCATTCATAGCAGCTCCTCGATGGACGCAAATTTCAACCGCCTACACTCTACCGCGCCGCACGGACAAAAAAGGCGCCGCCGCCATAATGGCAACGGCGCCAGAACCACCACAAAGGCGCACTGTGTCCCCTTTGTGGTGGTTCTGGCGCCCTATAGCCCAAAGAAGCTAAGAATCTGGTCGCGGCTTACGGGCTTGTACTCGTTGGCGTCGAGGCCCACATCGTAGCGGTAAATGGGGCGCTCGCGATCGCGGTTGCGTGCGTTGGTGCGGTCTCCTCTGCTGTGGATATGCCCGTGTAGCATGATGGCGCCACGCGCCTTACCATTCCAGCTGAGCATGGGGTAATGGCTCATCACCAGACGATGGCCCTTGGCATAGCCGGGAGCAACCTCCAGGTAATCGCGCACGTCTTCCCAAATTTGCGGGGCGTCGGGATCTTCCCAGTCGCCGTCATGGTTACCGCAGATGAGCGTCACATTCTTGCATTCGATACGCTCGCGCAGGCGCACCGCCTCCGCCATGGGCAAGCGATACGTAAAGTCTCCCAAGATATAGAGGCGGTCGTCCGCAGCCACGCACTCATTGATGGCATCGATGACCTTGCGGTTCATCTCCTCGACCGAATCAAACGGCCGATCCATGTCGTGCAAGATATTCGTATCGCCCAGGTGCAGGTCGGCGGTAAACCACATCATCGTCTATGCCCTCATTTCGCAACGCGTCAAACTCGTGCTAAGTATACAGACACAGCGATACGGCGGTTAGCCAAAGAGCCCGCCGAACAGGCCGCGGCGGCGTTTGTCTTGCTTTTTCGAAGCGTCACCCTAAGTTTTCTTGTCCCGCCGTTTCTTACGGTCCTGTTCCAGATCATCGTCGTCGAGCAGCAGATCCCACTCAAACGGATCATCCGTCAAATCGAACAGGTCATCGTCATCAAACATGGCAGTCTCCCATACCGATTAGCGAGCATCCACCACATAGAGCCCAACGCGCACCTGATGCCACGGGCTGCGCTCGGGGGCAACCTGTTGCACGCGGGCCTCAAATACGTCCTCGTGGCCGTAATACATCATCAAGGACAGTGGGCCAACCTCGTTTCCCGGAACGTAGCCAAGTTTGGTCTTGCCATAGTAGATCGCAACTGCCTCGGGGTCATGGGGATTATCGCGCTCGGCACACAGCGTCAGTTTATCGCCCGCTTTAAGATCGCCTAGGACCAAAGCGCCGTCGGCATATTGAAATCCTGCGATGTGAAACGACAGAAGAACACGTGAAGGCTCGTACATAGCAACTCCCCTAACGGCCGGATAAACCAGCGTTTAACCTTACCGAGAAGTCTACGGGCCCGTGCGGACACAAATACATCCTGTCTGCGTCCTTCAATCGTTTGCCTCAACGCTTGCGCGACAGAACGCTTGCAGATAAGATAGAACACGGATGGCACCCGTTGCCGCGGGTCTTGCCAACTCCGATACACGTTTTCATCGTGAGAAGTGGCCGTCTTCGCTTACGCGGGGGCGGCTATTTCATTCGGCCGATAAACAGACCGAGTTCGATAGCCGCAATCAAC
>DBFOIV010000182.1:0-4747 GCA_048489175.1 Collinsella sp.
ACTTGAGGTTCGGCGGGTTCGACGAAGATGGTTGGATCCGGCTGCTCCACGCGGACGAACTTGACGGTCACGGCCTCAAAGCCCGCCTTGTGCAACACGTCGGCGTAAACGCGCGCCTGCAGGGCGTGCTTCTCGAGCAGCTGGTCCGGCGTCTCGTCCGGCGTGCCGCCCGTCTTGTAATCAATGACCAGGGCGCGCGACGGATCGGCCGGGTCGGTGGCCAGTGCATCGATGGCGCCCTCGGCATAGGCACCGTAGCGAGCGATGTCCTCGTCCTCGCAGCCCAGCGAAAAGAACGGCACCTCGGCGCGAACGCACGGCCACGCGAGCAGGTCGGCACGAACAGCCGACTTGAGCCAGCGGTCCAGGGCAACGTCGAAGCGTTCGCGCTGCTCCGGCGTCAGGCGCCACAAGCGTGCCAGCGCATCGGCACGCGCGGCGGGCAACGCGTCGGCACCCATCTCGATGAGCCACTGGCAGGCGGCGTGGAAGGCCGAGCCCAGCGCCATGGGATTGCCGGCGGGCTCGACAGCGGCCACGTCTGCATCGGTTATTTCCGAGCCATCCGACTCTGCATCATCGCCGGACTCGTCCATGGGAACACGAGCCTCGGCGGCACGGTCTTCCGTCTCGGCATGGAGCGCCGCGGCGATTGACGAGTAGCTATACGAGTCACGCGCCGGGAACGGACAGGTGCCCATGCGCACGCCCACTGCCTGGGGATACACAAGCTCAAACGAATCGGGCTTGGGGTCGGCAGGACCGGGGACGATTGTGCTGGCCGAATCGTCGGCAGCATCTGCATCGGCATCGCCACGAACAAGCCTGCCCTCGGCATCCAGCGAAGCGTTGGCCTCAAACGCCTGCTCGCCAAAGGTAAAGTCCGAAAGCGAAATGAGCTCGTAGTCGCCCGGCTGGGAGTTGTCGAACACCAGGCGGTCGGCATCGAGCTGCGGCATGTCCAGAGCGTCGGTCGGCAAAATACGGCGCAGCACGTCGTAGGTCAGATCGGTCTCGACGTCGAAGGTCGGCGCCGTCACCTTGCCACGGCTCACGCCGGCATCCATCGCCAGAATGACCAGCTCGCGTGCTCGCGTCATGGCGACATAGAGCAGGCGGGCCCGCTCCTCGAGCGAGAGCTGCAGGTCGTCGTTGCGCAGGCGAGCAAATGCCTCGGCGGGAGAACCCGTCGCACAAACGTCCTCCATGAGCTCCGGCGGCAGCCACAGCGACGTGCCCTTGCCCTTAAACGCATGCTCAAACTGCTTTTTGACGTCGTCGCCCTTCACAAAGGTTCCGTCGGCGAGCTTAACGCCGTCGAAGCGTGCCGGCAGTGCCACGACCTGCGCTCCGCCATCGACGCGACCCATCTGTGCCGCACCCGAGGACTTACGCACGCCAAAGCACTCCGCAACCGCCACGACCGGATACTCCAGGCCCTTGGATGCATGCACGGTCATGATGCGCACCGCGCCGTCGCCTTCTTCGTTGAGGGCACCCGGGGCTTCCTTGCCCGCCAAGAAGCGGTCGAAGGCAAGCGCGATGGAACGCGGCGAGTTGCCGAACTCGGCCTCCGCCTCGGCCACAGCGTCGAGCGCCTTGAGCACGTTGGCGGCAATGGCCTTGCCCTCGGGACCACGCTGTGCCAGACGCACAAACCAGCCGGAGGCGTTGACCACGTCGCGCGCGATGGCGGCGAACGAATCGCGGCCCACGCGACGAAACGCATACCGCAGCACCTCGCGGGCGCGCGTCACGAGCGGCAAGTCTTGCAAACCCGGCACATCGGAATCGCTCATGATACCCACGTCGATATTCCGGCGCGAGGTCTCCCCCGTCTCGCTATCGAGTTTGGTCGCCAGCGCCAGGAACTCCTGGGCGCCGAGTGCAAACATCGGCGAGGCCAGCAGTGGCATAAGACCCTGCGCCGTATCGGCCGGATTGGCGAGTGCACAAACCAGGGCGCGCACCGTCTGCACCTCGGCAGCCTGCGCAAAGACCGAGCCGCCCGCGATGACGCAGTCGAGCCCCTGGTCGCGGAAGGCCTGTGCGTAGACGCCTGCGTTGGTCATGCGGCCCAGCAGCAGCACCATGCCGCCCTGAGGCTGGCCGGCATCGGCAAGCGCGCGGAATCGCTCAGCGATCGCACGGGCCTTGGCCTGTGTGCGCTCCTGCGTACTGCCGCCGGCAACAAAGAGGGCCTGGCGACGCGAGGCATCTGCCACCAGCGTGTCCTTGCGGCCGTCGCTCGCCTCAAGGTCCAAAAAGCCCTGCATCAGGCCGCCGTCATCGCCGTCGAAGACGCGTGCCACGTAACGCAGTACCTCGTCATGGCTGCGGAAGTTGCGCACGAGCTTGACGAGTTCGCCGGCAGGGGCGTCGGCCACGGCAGTCGCCTCGGGCGCGGCAGACGAGCCCACCTTGCGCTCCTGACGACGGAACACCTCGACCTCGGCGCCACGGAAGCGATAGATGGACTGCTGCGCATCGCCCACGGTGCACAGCGCGCGCTCCCCCGCACCCGTCAGGTAGCGTATCAGATCGACCTGCATCTGGTCGGTATCCTGAAACTCATCGATCATGACCATCTTAAAGCGGCCCTCGTACGCAGCACGGATGGCCGGGTAATCGCGCAGGGCCTCGTAGGCCATACGCAGCAGGTCGTTATTATCGAGGGCGGACTGGGCAGCCTTCAGCGCGCGATACTCGGCCTCCACGGAACGGGCCAGGCCCACCAGCGCATCGAGCGCCGGGGCACCGCAGGCAAGCACGATATTGATAAACGCATCGGCGGCCTCGGCCTTGAGCAGCTCGACCTGCTCCTTAGGGAATGCCTTGCTCGCGCGCGGCATGGTGCATGACATCATGAGTCGCGCCGCATCGACCATGGTCTTGCCGCTCGCCTCGAACGCGTCGATGGCATCGAGCGCCGTCTGCGCCTTCTCGGTCGCGGCCTTGCTTGCGCCCAGCGCCGCGCGATAGGCATCGGCGAGTGCCGAGGTATCGGCCTGGCCGCGCGCCATGCGCACGTCGTCCATACCGCCCGGCAACTGGCTCGACAGCTCCAGCAGGTCGCGCACCAGACCCCTGATGGTCGTACCGCCGCCAAAGGAACCGCCCTCGCCCGCCATGGGATACCAGGCATAGAGGGCCTTGAGCGATGCCGCGAGCTCGGGGGCGGCATCGGGTGCCGTCGCGCGACCCAGCACATGCTCAACAGCCTGGTCCATGAGCTCGTCGGTATCGGTGAGCACCGTGAACTCGGGGTCGATGCCCAGCTCCAGCGCGTGCGCGCGCAGGATACGCGAGCACATGCCGTGAATGGTCGAAATCCACGCGTCGTCGACGGTCAGTGCTTCCTCGTCCATGCCCTCGTCGATAAGCGCACGGCGCACGCGGTCGCGAATCTCGGCCGCGGCATCTTTGGTAAAGGTAATGGCGAGCACCTGGTCCAGATGCTCAACGAACGGACCGGATTCGGGCGAGAGCGCATAGACGATGCGGCGCGTGAGGGTAAAGGTCTTACCCGAACCGGCACCCGCCGAGACAAACAGCGGGCGGTCGAGCGTTTTGACAATCTGCAGCTGTTGCGGCATCAAAGTCGAAAGATCCATGGTCTACACGTCCCTCCTTACAAACGTTCCTTCGTGGTTATACGAGCAGCGCGCATGCGCGGCCTGAGCCGACGCCGGGTCGACGGCGGCAACGTTGCCCGCCTCGAGCTCGCGCAGGCGCTCGGCGATGCCGGCCTCCACGCGATCGAGCAGGGCATCGAAGTCCATGCTGCCGCCCTCGCCCGGGAAGCCCTTCTTGAGGCCCGGGATGCGACCGTCACCGCGCTCTTCCTCGAGCAACTCGGCGCTCGCCGCACCGCGCAGCGCGGGCTTGCCGCCCTTGGTCGAAAAATAGAGCGCTGCACGGGTATCCAAGCCCAGTGCCCGACGCATGGCCTGCGCGTAGATGAGCGTTTGGGTATGGGGCGGCAGCCAGCGCGGGTCGTCGATGGGGGCCTCGCCCGTCTCCTCGTCACGCACCGTGGGGTCGGCAAGCTTAAACTCCTCGACACCCGAACGATGCTTGTAGTCGATTACCACGGCGCGATTCTCGGCATCCACATCTACGCGGTCGATGCGCCCGCCGAGCGGCCAACCGGCATACTCGACCTGGAGCTCGTTGAACGCAAACTCCAGGTAGCGCGGGGCAAAGGGGGCAAGTGCCTCGGACTCGTAGGCAAGCACGCCCTCCAGCTGCGGCAAGATCTCGGCCACCTGGCGCTCCTCCACCGCAGAGAGCGGCACCAGCGGGCCCTCCGTGCCGCGCTTGCCGGCGTGCTCGGCCAACGTCTCGTCAAAGACCTCGTGCAGCAGCTCCTGTGCACGCGGCAGATTCTCGGGCGTCACGCGCTCCATGCCTTCTTGGGGCAGACGGGCATGCAGATGCTCCAGCACGTCGTGGACAAAGTTGCCCTTCTCCATGTTGCCAAAGCCAGCGTCGATCGACTGGGGCTTGACGCGATACGAGACGAACCAGCATAGCGGACAGGTCGAATAGGCCTCGATCTGCGAGGCAGACGTCAAGCGCGGCACCAGCGGCGCATCCTCGCCCTCGCCATCGCGACGGCGCAGGACCAAATACGGCACGGCCTCGGCACTCAGATGCTGAGGGGCTTCACAGGTCACGCGCTCGCGCTTGAGGCCTTCACCTGCCGCGGGATCAAAGTCGGCGATGATATCGCCCTCGCCCACGC
>DBFOIV010000183.1:0-3240 GCA_048489175.1 Collinsella sp.
TGCGAGAATATTTTATCGCCCAACGGTTTCCCCGAACCGCTGAACGGTTCTCATGTGGAGCAGCCAGTCCAAGCTGCTGAAGACTTTGTCCTGCTTAGGCTGCGGGCGTCGCCCACCGCAGCGACGCCACTATACTTTTGAATATCTGAGCATTTTGAAAGGCAGGATATGACCGCAACCGCCAGTCGAACCACCAACCGCAGACCCGAGCTTTTGGCGCCCGCCGGAGGCCCGGAGCCCTTTGCCGCCGCGCTCGCCGCCGGGGCAGACGCCATCTACTGCGGCATGGGCAGCTTCAACGCCCGCCGCAAGGCAACCAACTTTACCGACGAGGCCTTTGAGCAAGCCTGCCGCGCCGCGCATCTAGCCGGGTCGCGCGTCTACGTCACGGTCAACATCGTCATCAAGCAGTCCGAGATGGGCGATGCACTGCAGCTCATCCATCGCTGCTCCACGCTGGGCGCCGATGCCTTCATTATCCAGGACTGGGGTCTGTTCTTTGAGGTCAAGCGCACCATGCCCGGCATCGAGACACATATCTCGACCCAGGCGAACATCCACGACGACCGCGGAACCCTTTGGTGCCGTGAGCAGGGCGCCGACCGCGTGACTCTCTCGCGCGAGCTCTCCATCGACGAAATCGCCGCCATTCACGACGCCGCGCCCGATGTGGACCTTGAGGTCTTCAGCCATGGCGCCATCTGCTTTTGCTACTCGGGCCTGTGCCTGCTGTCGAGCTTTGCCATGGCGGGACGATCGGCCAACCGCGGCATGTGCGCCCAGCCCTGCCGCCTGCCCTACGAGTTGATCGACGAGAACGGTCGCGCGCTCTCCCCTGCCGGTCGCGAGCGCGCGCTGTGCCCGCGTGACACCAACACCTCACAGCTTGTTCGCCGTCTGTATGACGCCGGCGCCGCATCGCTCAAGCTCGAGGGCCGCATGAAGGCACCCGATTACGTGTACTCCATCGTTGATGTGTATCGTCACGAAATTGACGACATGCTATCCGGAGCCGCCGTTGCCAAGGACGAGGAAGCCGCCCGCCAGCGCCAGCTCAAGCGCTGCTTCAACCGCGACTTTACGCACGCCTATCAGGACGGCACCTCGGGCGACGAGATGATGAGCTATGAGCGTTCCAACAACCGCGGCCAGATCGTGGGCACGGTGCTGGGCAGCCGCCCGGCCAACCGCGATGTGCGCGGCCTCAAGTCCGACGACCGCCGTCGCCGCGCCGCCATCGCCCGCATTGAGCTGTTTGAGCCCGTGGGCAAAGGCGACCTGCTGGAGCTTCGCCACGATAGCGAGTTTGACCAGTTCCTGACCACCATTGCCGCCGATGATGCCGCCGCCGGTGACATCATTGAGTGCCGCGTGCCCCGTAGCATGCCCGAGGGCTGCCGCGTGCGCGTGATTCGAAGCCAGAGCGCCATTGACGCCGCCGGCGCCGCGCTCAAGCGCGATGTGCTGCGCCGCCGAGCTGTTGACGTGTCCGTCGTGGCGCGCCTGGGCGAGCCGTTTACTGTCACACTCACCTGCTGTGACAACCCCGCGCTCACCGCCACCGCCACGGGCTTCACCGTCGAGGCCGCCAAGACCCGCGCCGTCGAGGCATCCGATCTGGTTGAGCACGTCGGGCGCATGGGCTCCTCTCCCTTTGAGGCCGCGAGCTTTGATGTGGCGCTCGATGAGGGCTGCGGCATGGGCTTCTCCGCCGTGCACAAGGTGCGCGCCGCCGCTTGTAAGGCGCTGGAAGAGGCCATTCTGGCACCGTACGAGGAGCGCGCAAAAACGCTCGAGTTGCCGGTGCTCGACAAATGTACGCGCCCCATGCCCAAGCACTACCGCGACGAGCCGCAGATCTGCACCACCGTCACCTCGCTCGAGGCCGCCGAGGCAGCCCGCGCGGAGGGTGCAACGCGCATCTATATGACCACCGACGCGCTCGAGGCTATCGGACTCTCCCCTGCCGATGCATTTGAGCAGGGTATCGTGCCCGTACTCGACGAGGTCTGCCGCGCCGTCGACCACGAGCGCGTCGATCCTTGGATCAATGCCGGAGCCACCGTCGCCGTCGGCAATATCTCCGAGCTCGCCGTAGCCGCTCATGCCGGCGCCACGGCCGAGATTCGCTCTTGCCTGCCGGTGCATAACACGCCCTGCATGGAGGCGCTTGCCGGGCGCGGAGCCGGTGCGTTTTGGCTCTCGCCCGAGATCACGCTCGACGAGATTGTCTCGCTCGGCGCCGCCGCGCCCGCGGCTCTGGGCATCACCGTCTTTGGCCGCCCGCGCGTCATGACAAGCGAGCATTGCATTCTGCAGGTTGTCAACGGCTGCATCCACGATTGCGCCAACTGCCGCCTGCGTGCCCGCAAGCTCTCGCTCAAGAATATCGACGGAAAGGTCATGCCGGTGCGTACCGACATCCACGGCCGCTCACGCCTGTACGACGCCTACCCCATCGACCTCACGCCTCAGGTTCCTCAGCTGCTCGATGCCGGCGTGCGTCGTCTCATGGTGGACGGAACGCTGCTCGAGACGGATGAGATCGCCCGTGCCGTCGCTCGCGTCCGTCGCGCCGTCGAGGCAGCTCAAGCCGGCCGCAAGCCCGCCGCCCGCCTGCGCGGGGCGGCTTCGGGCTGCATGTTTGTGGGAATTAGCTAACCGAAAGGCTTACACGTGAACGAAGAACCTCAAGTCCTCTACTGCGACGCCTGGCTTATGGCCATCGACAAGCCCGCCGGCATGATCGTCCACGGCGACGGCACCGGCGAGCGCACGCTCACCGACTACGCCAGCGACCTGCTGCTGGCGATGGGCGACGGCTTTGCCGCGACCGACATGCAGCCGCTCAATCGCCTGGACCGTGACACCACCGGCGTGGTGCTGTTCTCGCTCGACAAGCAGACGCAGCCCGCCTTTGACCAGATGGTCATCGACCACGCTTTCGAAAAGCACTACCTGGCGCTCGCCGAGGGCAAGATCGACTGGAACGGGAAGCTCATCGACAAGCCCATCGCCCGCGACCGTCACGACAGCCGAAAGATGCGCGTCGGCGCCAGCGGCAAGCCGTCTCAAACGCGCGTGAAGGTGCTCAAACGCCTTAAGAGCCGTCGTGGCCTGCCCGCGCGTTCGTATATCGATGTCGAGTTGCTCACCGGCCGCAAGCACCAAATCCGTGTGCACCTGGCAAGCGAGCATCATCCCCTGGTTGGCGACGACCTGTACGGAACGCCGCGCCCC
>DBFOIV010000184.1:0-3299 GCA_048489175.1 Collinsella sp.
GCGCCGATATCTACTTTTTGGCGGGTTACCAGCTGCAGCAGCAGGTCGAACGGTCCGCTGTAGACCTGCGTCGACACGCGATACGACATCTTCGACCTCCTTTGACGGCGCCTTCGCGGCGCGGTTTGGGTGCATGTTGCGACCGTTTTGCGCGGTCGACCTGTAAGTTTACCTTAGATGCCGGCGATTGCGAAGTTGAGCAGCCACTCGGCCAGCGGATACACGGTAACGTCGAAATAGCGGCCGATTACATCGATGCCGGTCCACATGGGCAGCAGATACAGCACGATGATGAGTATAGGCATGGCGTATCGTTGCAGCTGGTAGTAGTTGGAGAGCGCCTTACCTTTGAGGAACGGCACGATGATCGACGAGCCGTCAAGCGGCGGAATCGGGATGAGGTTAAAGAACGCGAGCGACAGGTTGACCACGATAAACGTGGCGCCAAAGTTCATGATTTGCGACGCTACGGCAAAGGACATGCTGGTGTAGAGGTTGCCGTAGGCCAAGTGCATGAGGGCAGCGGCCAGGCACGCGAGCGCGATATTCGATGCGGGGCCTGCCGCGCTCACCAGGACCTCGTCGCGCTTGGGGTGCTTGAGGTTGTTGAGGTAGACGGGCACGGGCTTGGCGAAGGCGAAGACCGGGCCGCCGGCCGCGAGCATCAGCAGCGGCAGGAGGACGGTGCCAAACGGGTCGATGTGGTTGAGCGGATTGAGCGAGACGCGGCCACGGGAGCGGGCCGTCTTGTCGCCGAGCGCCCAGGCAGCGGCGGCGTGCGCGCTCTCGTGGATAACAATACCTACGATGACGGCGACGGCGCTGGCGAGCAGATTCATGAAGTAGCTGTTGGACATGGCACTCCCCTAGCGGACGCGGCGCGAGGCGCGCGCGAGCAGGTAGTCGGCCACAAACAGGATGACGGCCACGATGGCGTAATCCAAGCGGAACACGCCGCCAAAGGGCGAGGTGATAACGCCGTAGCCGGCGATGGCACTCGGCAGCGCGCGCGAAAGCTCGACGACAAAGCCGACGATCTGCAGCTTGGCGGTGAGGCCGCTAAAGCACAGCAGCACAGTCATCGCACTCATAAAAATGCCGCAGATGCGACAAGCGATGGCGATGATGCTCATCGCCACGGCGGCGGCCTTACGAGAGTTCACGCGCGGTCTCCTCTTCGATCTGGGTGGAAAGCTCCAGCCATTCGTCCTCGAGCTTGGGTAGCTCTTGCTTAAGGCCGTTATATTCCCCCAGTGCGGCGTTGAACTTGTCTTGATCGGCATAAAGCTCTTCGCTTGCCATCAATTCCATAAGCTCGTCGTAGCGGGCGCGCTTTTTGTCGAGCTCCGCCTCGATCTTCTTGAGCTGGTTGCGCACGCCCTTGAGCTTTTTGTTGAGCGCGGCGCGGGCCTGGGCCTCGGCGCGCTTTTGCTCCTTGGTCTTTTTGCCCTCGGCCGGCTTGGAAGCAGCGGCGGGCGCATCGGGCTGGGCCGCGGTGACCTTGGCGGACTTGGCCGTGGCCGGCACACTCTCCCCTGCCGCCTCGGCGGCGGCGCGGGCCGTAAGGTCCTCGCGCTTGTAGAGGTAGTAGTCGTAGTCGCCGTCGTAGACCGTTACCTTGCCATCGCGGATGTCGATCACGCGGTTGGCAACGGCGCGCACCAGGTGCTCGTCGTGGCTGATCAGCACGATGGTTCCGGGGAAGTTTTGCAGGGCGTTTTCGAGCATGTCCACCGAGTCGATGTCCAAGTGGTTGGTGGGCTCGTCCAGGCACAGGAGCGCCTCGGGGGCCACGAGCATCTTTGCCAGGGCCAGACGCGCCTTTTCGCCGCCGGAAAGGACGCGAACCTGCTTTTCGATGGAATCGTTGTCGCTAAACAGGAAGGCGCCCAGCAGGCTGCGCTGCTGCGGCACGGTCCACTTGGGCGTGACGGTGTCGATCTCTTGCAGGACGGTGTTTGACTCGGTCATGCCCTCGAGTGCGTGCTGAGCGTAGTAGGCCACGCCCACGTTGGTGCCCAGGTCGCGGGTGCCGGTAGTGGGTGGCTCCAGGCCGGCGAGGATCTTCATGAGGGTGGACTTGCCGGCGCCGTTGGGGCCGACGAGCGCCACATGCTCGCCGCGGTAGAGCTTGAGGTCGATGTCACTGTAGATGTGCTTGTCGCCGTAGGACTTGGACACACCCTCGAGGCCCACGACCATATCGCCGGAGCGCGGTGGGTCGGGAAACTTAAAGTCGATGTGCTTGTGGCCTTCGGGCAGAATGACGAGCTCCTTTTTGATCTGCTCGATCTTGCGGATGCGCTCCTGGGCCTGGGCTGCCTTGGTGGGCTTGTAGCGGAACTTCTCAACGAAGACCTGCATGTGGGCGATGTCGCGCTCTTGAGCGGCACGCTTGGCGCGCATCTGCTCCAGGTTGTCCTCGCGCTGCTTGAGGTAGCTGCTGTAGTTGCCGGTGTAGGTGGTCACGCGACGGTTTTCGAGCGCGGCGACGTGGTCGACGCAGGCGTCCATGAAGGCGCGGTCGTGGCTGACGATGAGGACGGCGCCGTCGTAGTTGGCGATAAAGCCGCGCAGCCACTGGACGCTTTCGAGGTCCAAGTGGTTGGTGGGCTCGTCCAGCAGCAGCAGGTCGGGGTGGCGCAGGAAGAGCTTGGCGAGCGCGATACGCATCTGCCAGCCGCCCGAGAACTCGGAGCAAGGGCGCTCAAAGTCGGTGACCTTAAAGCCCAGGCCGGACAGGATCTTGCGGGCGTTGCTCTCGAGCTCGTAGCCGCCCAGATGCTCAAAGCGGTCCTGGACCTGGCCGTACTCGTTGAGGAGCGCATCGACGTCCTTGCCCTGCTCGGAGAGCTCGGTGATCTGAGCCTGCAGCTCGTTGGCGCGCTCTCCCATGCGGCGGATTTCCTTGGCGGCCGCCATGACCTCGGCAAGGATGGTGGTGTTCTTTTGCTCTAGGTTGGTTTCCTGCTCTAGGTAGCCCACCTGGCAGTCCTTGGCGTACTGGACCTGGCCGGCGTCAGGACTGTCGATGCCCATGATGATTTTGAGCATGGTGGTTTTGCCGGCGCCGTTGGGTCCCACGAGCGCGAAGCGCTCGCCGGGGTTGATCTGGAAGGACGCGCCGCTAAAGAGGACGCGTGCGCCGAAGCTTTTTTCGATCTTGTCGACCAGGAGGATCATGGTGCCGCCTTTGACCTTGTGTGCCTATATGAAAAAAGGCCCCAACTTGCGTTGGAGCCTCATTCAATGCTCGGGTGGAGACGAGGGGGATCGAACCCCTGACCTCTTGACTGCCA
>DBFOIV010000185.1:0-3030 GCA_048489175.1 Collinsella sp.
GGCCCTCGAGACCCTGGAGCACGTCGCGGGCGACAGCGTTAACGGCGCCATCAAGCGCGCCGGTGCCGCGGGCCCCGTGGTTGGCTCGTTGCTGGGCATGGTGCCGCAGTGCGGCTTTTCGGCAATGGCGGCCACGCTGTATGCCGGTCGTGTCGTGACCTTGGGTACGTTGGTGGCGGTGTTCCTTTCGACTTCCGATGAGATGCTGCCGCTGTTGCTCGCCGAGCAGGTGCCCGTGCAGACCATGGCGATGCTTTTGGCTTCGAAGGCACTGATCGCGCTGGTCACGGGCTTTATCGTGGACGCCGCCATTCGCGGCCTGCGTCGTAACGCTCGCGCGCATGCGGCGATTCGCCGCACTGTGCTGGGAACCGCGGCCAACCCGGCCCACGTGAACTGCGCGCACGACGACCACACTGGCGGTGACATCATCGACGAGGTGGCCGAGGCGGGCGTGAGCGCCGACCACATCCACGAGCTGTGCGAGCGCGACCATTGCGGTTGCGACGAGGATGAGGACGAGCACGGGTATGGACACGGTTACGAACACGGCCATGAGCACGGCCACGAGGGCGATCATGCCCACGAGCGCGGCTGTGCTTGCGGCCATGAGCACGGTCACTCTCACGAGGGCACGCCCCTCCTGGCAATCATCCGCAGCGCCATCTCGCACACCGTGCAGGTATCGGTATTCATTTTCCTAGTGACGCTGATTCTGGTCGCTGTGCTCGAGACCTTCGGCGAGTCCGCAATCGAGCAGTTCCTGCGCGGCAACGAGATGCTCGCTGTCCTGGGTTCGGCGCTTGTCGGGCTGATTCCTAATTGCTCGGCCAGCGTCGTCATCACGCAACTGTACCTGGAAGGCGCGCTGCAGCTGGCCCCGATGCTCGCCGGCACGCTCATTTCCGCCGGCGTGGGCTACTTGGTGCTGTTCCGCACCAACCGCAGCGCTCGTGAAAACGCCGTGTTCCTGGTCATGATGTACGTCATCGGCGCCGGCTGGGGCCTTATCCTATCCGCCTTCGGCCTCTAAGTAGGCCTAAAAAACGGGCTTCAAATAGCCATGCTCGGCGCCTGCGCAATGCGGCGACGCATGGCATTTTGAAGCCCGTTTTTTTGTTGAGCCATGGATTCCGAGCGCTCACACCGCTCAAAACAAAAAGGTAGATTTTTAGGCATGTCCCAAAAATCTACCTTGGTTAGTGCAGCAGCTCAGTGAGGTTGCGTTTAAAGCGGGCGCGATCTTCGCTGGTAAATGCTGCCGGACCGCGAGTGCGTCCGCCGGCGCGGCGTACCTTCTTTTCCTCGTGGCGAATAAACAGCTGCATATCGATAGTCGCCTTGTCGTACACGCGCCCGCGCACACCGATGGCGGCGGCATCGCGCCCGAGCACCATGCTCGCCAAGCCAATGTCCTGCGTCACGACCACGTCGCCCGCCTGCAGGCGTTCGACAATGGCAAAGTCGGCGCTGTCGGCGCCCACGCTCACATCGAGCGTCGTGACCCAAAAGCCGCGTCGCGCGTACTCGGCATCGCGCGGGTCGTCGCGGCGAATGTGCCGTTCCAGGTTTTGCGTGCTGTTGCCGGCGATAACAACGGCGACGCCCGCCCGCCGCGCGCAGTCAATTGACTCGCGCGTGACCGGGCAGGCGTCGGCATCAATAAAGAGCGTTCGCGGCATCTAGTGCACCAGTTTGCCAAATTGAATAGCACGAACAATCAGCGTTACGCCAAACACCAGCAGCGCGGCGCCGCTAAAGATGACGAGCATCTTGGCCGACCACAGCGGATAGATAAACACGAACATGCCGGCGATGATGGAGAGTGCGCCGCTCAGGATGGCGAGGGCGCGGTTGGACGAAAGCTCGGACTCCAGAATGGACATGACGCCTTCGACAATCCAGCCAAAGCCGGCCACGATAACCACCATCGTGGTGAGCGTCGCGGTCGAGAAGGCCTGGTTGCGCAGGATTATGACGCCGCCCAAGATAATGAGTAGGTTGGAGATAATGCTCGTCACGCGCCAGCCGGTGGGCAGCAGTGGCTCGAAAACAGCGGTAAACAGCCTGATCGCGGCCGTGATCACAAAGTAGAAGCCCAAGACGGTCGTTAGGAAGACGAGGGACTTGGCGGGCGCAAACAGCAGTGCGATGCCGGCGACGAGCGCCAAGACGCCCGTGATGGCGTAAATCCAGCGCACGGCCTTGACGGCCTTGCCTGCCATGCTTTTCTCGTCAAATCCAAACTGGCTCGATTTTTGGTCATCATTCTTAAAGATGCCCATAATGTCTCCTTTCCGTGCGGCGTAAGCCTTGATCGTTACGACCAGTATCGCCTAAAGGCGCTGACGTATGGGTCGGGGAGGGTGAAACGTAACCCAAAGGCCCCGAATTGTTTCCGTTGTTCCCCACGTCGCGATTTTCTATTCAACAGGTGTAGAACATTGCAGCCCTGTTCGTATTTGCCTACGTTTTAGGTTAGATTTTCCTAAGGACAATTGGCTTGTATTGGGGGTCCCTATGAACGAAGCAGTTCCTGAGGCACCGTCGAGTGTCGAATCGATGGCAAAGCAGGGTTGCGAAAAGCTCGGCTTGGACGCGTTTGATGCGTTGGTTCGCCGCGCCCGCACGTGCCGTCGCTTTGATGAGTCCATGCGCGTGCCGCGTGAGCTTTTGCTTGAGCTGGCGGAGCTGGCGCACCTGACTCCCTGTGGTGCCAATGCTCAGCGTCTTCGTTTTCATGTGGTGAGCGGTGCCGAGGATTGCGCGCGCGTATTTGATGAGCTCGCGTGGGCCGGTGCGCTTAAGGATTGGCCGGGTCCTGCCGAGGGTGAGCGCCCGACCGGCTACATCGCGATTTTGGCTGAGCGCGCCGTTCCGGGCAAGCCAGCCGCTCCCATTACCGAGGTCGACACGGGCATTGCCGCGCAGACGATGATGCTCGCCGCCCGCAGCGCCACGCCCGAGGTGGCAGCCTGCATGTTCAAGGCCTTTACGCCCCACGCGATCGATGCCATGGGGCTCGATAAC
>DBFOIV010000186.1:0-4401 GCA_048489175.1 Collinsella sp.
TGCCCGTACCTTCCAGAACATTCGCCTGTTTAATACCATGACGGTGGAGGATAACGTTAAGGTCGGCCTGCATAACCAGGAGCGTTACTCCGGCTTTGAGGGCGTGCTGCGCCTGCCGACGTATTGGAAGCACGAGAAGGCCGCCCACGAGCGTGCCATGGAGCTGCTGTCCATCTTTGATATGGAGCATCTGGCAAACGAGCAGGCCGGATCGCTGCCTTACGGCGCTCAGCGTCGTCTGGAGATCGTCCGTGCGCTTGCCACCAACCCCAAGCTGCTGCTGCTCGACGAGCCTGCTGCCGGCATGAACCCGTCCGAGACCGCGGAGCTCATGGAGAACATCGTCAAGATTCGCGACACCTTCGGCATCGCCATCATGCTTATCGAGCATGATATGTCACTCGTTATGAACATCTGCGAGGGCATCTGCGTGCTCAACTTTGGTAAGGTCATCGCCAAGGGCACGGCCGAGGAGATCCAGAACAACGACGCTGTTATCGAGGCGTATCTGGGCAAGCAGGATAAGGGGGAGAACTAAATGGCAGAGCCGATGCTTTCCGTCTACAACATCAACGTCTGGTACGGCGCCATCCACGCCATTAAGGACATCTCCTTTAACGTTAACGAGGGCGAGATCGTGGCCTTGATCGGTGCCAACGGCGCCGGTAAGTCCACGACGCTTAAAACCGTTTCGGGCCTGCTGCGTTCCAAGACCGGTTCCATCAAGTTTATGGGCGAGGACATTACTCATACGCCCGCTGATAAGCTGGTTGGTAAGGGCCTGGCTCAGGTTCCCGAGGGTCGTCGCGCCTTTTTGCAGATGACGGTCGAGGAGAACCTGGAGATGGGTGCCTATACGCAGCCCAAGTCCACGGTGGCTCCGGGCCTGGAGCGCGTCTACGAGCAGTTCCCGCGCCTGAAGGAACGTCGTCGCCAGGTCGCCGGCACCCTTTCGGGCGGCGAGCAGCAGATGCTCGTTATGGGGCGCGCCCTTATGAGTAACCCCAAACTGCTTATGCTCGACGAACCTTCCATGGGTCTGGCACCGATTCTGATCGAACAGATCTTCCAGATTGTCGAGGACCTGCACAAGGCCGGTACCACGGTACTTCTGGTCGAGCAAAACGCGCAGATGGCGCTTTCGATTGCTACGCGCGGTTACGTGCTCGAGACCGGCAAGATCACCATGACCGGCACCGGCCAAGAGCTACTGCACGACGATAACGTGCGTAAAGCCTACCTGGGTGGCTAGGAGGTTCCGCCGTTCTACCGAACGGCGGACCAGTCGACGCTGCGCGGGCACCAGAGCGACAACTTGTCATTCAAAGAGGGCGGCATGACCAGAAGGTCTATGCCGTCCTCTTTTCATGCCAATTTGTTCGCTCTGGTGCCCGCTCGCTGTCCGTCGTCTGCCTGCGGCGTTGGAGGTAGTCGTTGGGGACGTTTTCCTTCGTCCCCACCAAATCATTTTGCTCTGTCATGCGGGTTGGTATTTAAAGTGCGACAATGCCGTGTGGAAATAGAAATGTCATCTGGGGGTCTATCTATGCTGTACGAGTTTTGTGCCGAGAACTTTGAGCGAGTGCCGGCGGCCATCGAGGCCGGTGCGGGGCGCATTGAACTGTGTGACAACCTCGCCGTCGGTGGCACCACGCCTTCCGCTGGCGTTATCAGCTCTACGGTCAGCTACGCTCACGAGCATGACACGCGAGTGATGTGCATGATTCGTCCGCGTGGTGGCGACTTTCATTACAACCAGGACGAGCTGCGCATGATGGAGATGGACCTGTGCCTTGCTGTGAGCTCCGGCGTTGACGGCCTGGTCTTTGGCTGCTGCAAGCCTTGCGCTGGCGGCTGGGCGCTCGACCAGCTCACCCTCGGCGCCCTCGTTATGGCCGCGGGGTGTGCGACCGAGGAATGCAAGCGCGAGCCCATCGACATCACCTTCCACATGGCATTTGACCAGCTCTCGCCCGAGGCTCAGCTCGATGCGATTGATACACTTGTCGACTGCGGCGTTACGCGCATCCTCACGCATGGCGGCGCTGCCGGTGCGTCGATCGAGGATAATTTCGATCACCTGGCTCGTTTAATCGAGTATGCGGGCGATCGTTTGACCATCCTTCCCGGCGGCGGCATCACTACGGCAAATCGCGACGCGGTCGCGGCGGCGCTAGGCGTTTCCGAGCTCCATGGCACCAAGATCGTGCCGCTGGAGGTATAACCCGTGGCGCTGGTATTTGACGTTCAGCAGGCGAGCGGTAAGCCCGACGATAATCGTCGCCCTGGCACCGCGTGCCCCTTTTGCGATACCGAGGAACTCGCCAACATCATCCAGCGCGATGGCGACTGCATCTGGCTCGAGAATAAGTTCAAGACCCTGCGCGCCACCCGTCAGACCGTATTGATCGAGTCGGCCAATCACGATGCCGACCTGGTGACCTATGAACCGGATGAGCTGCATCATGTGATGCGGTTTGCCCTGGGCTGCTGGCAGCAGATGATCGATTCCCAACAGTACCGCAGTGTGCTCATGTACAAGAACAAAGGCCCGCTTTCGGGCGGCAGCCTCGTCCATCCGCATATGCAGATTGTGGGTCTGGAGCGGGAGGACGGTTATGCAGCACTAGCCCCCGCCAACTTCGAAGGCATCGATGTCTGGCGACACGGGAGGGTCGCGGTCAACATCTCAACCGAGCCGATTATGGGATTCTTTGAGGTCAACGTCTCGGCTCCACAGGGAATCGCCGCCAGCGACGACGCCCGCGACCAAGCCGAAGCGGACCTGTTTGCCGATGCGATTCAGGTGGCCCTGCGCTATATCCTGCACGAGCACCATGGCGGTCGCGCGGAGTCGTACAACTTGTTCTTCTACCACATGGACGGTCGGACCATTGCCAAGGCTCTGCCACGTTGGGTGGTATCGCCCTACTTTGTGGGCTATCGTCTGGCCCAGGTCAATGCCGAGACCACGCTCGATATCGATGCTGAGCGCCTGCGTGCGCATCTGGAAACGCTCGCGTAGCAAAGCGAGCGCCTGCGAAAAGAGTGCTGCCTAGCGTGCCATCGCGTCGCGCCCGGCCTCGACCCGCTTGCGCTGTTTGGCGCGCTCCTCGCCGGTCAGACGTTCAAAGAGATGTCCGATAAGCGAGGCGAGTACCTGCTGAAACAGCGTACCGCACATGACGGGGAACACGACCTCGCCGGGAAAATACTGCGTGGCGATGACGGCGCCCGAAGAGATGTTGCGCATACCGCAGGTAAAGCACATGGTAGTCGTCTCGCTATATGGCAGATGCAGCGCACATGCGACCAGAAAACCGACGACAAAGCCGCTGATGGCGAAGACCAAAATAAAGAGGGCGACTTCCAGGCGCACCGTGTTCATGTGCAGCACGTACTCGCTCATGGCGGTGGAGTTGGACGCGATGACCCCCATCATCATGAACTTGCAGGCGGGCGAAAGCGCGGGGGAGAGCTTCTCGTGTCCCCATCCACGCGTGAGCTCGTTGATCACGATGCCGAGCACGGCGGGGATGGCGATCATAAAGGCCATGTCCTGCATCATGCTTGGCACGTCGATCGAGACGCTGGCGCCCAGCAGGAGCTTGAGCGTAAGAGGAATCGTCACAGGTGAGATGACCGAGGACGTCAGGATGATGGTGAGCGCGAGCGGGCCGTTGCCGCCGAACATGCTAATCCACATAAAGGCAGTGACCGCCACGGGTACGCTGTACTCGAGCACGATGCCGCAGACAAGGTTGGGGTTGGAACCAAAGAACAGCGAGCCCATGGCATAGGCTGCTATGGGAATAAACACCGCCGAGACCAGCAGCGCCAAAATCAGGTGCAGGGGACGGCGGAACACCTCAGCCACCTGGTGAAAGGTGTTGCTGAGCGCACCCTGAAACGTCATGAAGGCAAACAAGGTGGGAACGATGGGTTTGAGAACGCCGATCTGCTGGGGAAAGAGCACGCCGAGCGCCACGCAAATCGGAACGATGACCTGCATATGTCCCGCGAGAAACTTGCCCAGTCCAACCCATTGCTTCATATGCGCCTGTGACTCCCTTTGCTCGTGAATCCGTTTTGAATGGATATGCTAGACGCTCGCATGCGTCCGTGCGCCAGAAACGCTCGAATATTTCGAGGCTATTACCGGCATCGTTTACCGAAACCGCGGCGTGCTGCGGCGATATGCGTCCGCGCTGCACGGTATAATAAATTCGTTCAACAGATCTGCCTGCCGAAGCGGGCATACACAGAGGACTCATCGCTATGAACCGTGAGAGGTATCGCGGCGACCTGCCCCTATCGGGGGTGGGCGCCTATGTCATCGCTTAAGACGACGCATCGCTGGGCGGTCGCTCAGCAAAACCCCGAGCTCGAAAAGGAGCTTTC
>DBFOIV010000187.1:0-7022 GCA_048489175.1 Collinsella sp.
ATTTGCCCGAGGCGTGGGCCGATAGCGTATCATTATCTCTTGCTTGTTTGCACTGCTCAGGGAGGGGCCGCGCATGGCGCAGGAACACGATCTGTTTGATGACATTATCGAGATCAGCAAGGGTTTCGACTTTCTTAAAAATCCGCTTGGCGGCGTGACCGATGCACTCGATCCGTCGGCGCCGCAGTGGAATCCTGCCGACTACAAGGAGCGTCCGCGCGGCAACACCATTCCATGCCTGACCTGCAAAAACGAAAAGAGCGGCTGCAACGCGTGCATGGACGTGTGCCCGGTCAACGCTATTGAGGTCGAGGAAGACGCCATCGAGATCCTCGACTCCTGCCGCAAGTGCGGTCTGTGCGCCGCTGCCTGCCCGACCGAGGCGATCATCTCGCCGCGCCTGGCGCCTAAAAACCTGTATGACGATATCGTCTCTGCTGCTACGAGCCACGAGACCGTCTACGTCACCTGCACGCGTGCCCTCAAACGCATGCCGCGTGAAAACGAGGTCGTCGTTGCCTGCGTGGGCGATATTACGGCAGAGACCTGGTTCTCGGTACTGGCCGACTATCCCAACGTGAGTGTGTACCTGCCGTTGGGCGTGTGCGATAAATGCCGCAACACCGGCGGTGAGGACATTCTTGGCGAGGCGATTGCGAAGGCCGAAGAGTGGTCTGGCACGGGTATGGGCCTAGAGGTCGACCCCAAGAGCCTCAAGTGCCATAAGCGCCGCGAGTACGAGCGCAAGGAGTACATGGAAAAGATTGCCCGCACCACGGGCCTGACGGTGACCAAGCTCAACCCGGCGACGGCGGCGCTGGCCTCGGTGACGCAAAAGCTCAAGGCCCATCGCCATCAGATTACCCAGCTGGAGCGCACGCTCAACACCATGTGCGGCACCACGACGACCAAGCGTCGCCGTTCGCTCACCCATGGGCGGCAGCTGGTGCTCTCGACACTGCAGAACCATCCCGAGCTTGCCCAGAATATGCAGGTGAGCACGCCGGAGTGCGATTTTGAAAAGTGCACGTCGTGCGGCGAGTGCGTCAACGTGTGTCCCACGTTTGCCTGTGATCTGGTGGGAAGCGGCCGCTTTGCGTTGGAGTCCACGTATTGTTTAGGCTGCGGCGCCTGTGTCAAGGTTTGTCCCGAGCATGCGCTCAAGCTTGTTGAGCACGACGCGTCCAATCTGGTCGTCGTCGATCCCGAAGCCGAGGAAAAGGCCGCCCAGAAGGCGAAGGCTCACGAAGAAGCTGTGAAGGTCAAGGCCGAGGCAAAGGCCAAGCTCGACAAGATGCTCGATCAGGTAGAGAAGCTCGCAGACTAGCTAAAAGAACGTAAATGATGGCCGGTGGGACAGGTACTGCCCCACCGGCCAAAAAAGTTGCGGTGGAATAGTTCCTGTTTTGCCTTTAAGCTGGCCATTCTAGGAACTATTCCACCGCAACTAATAAATGGTTAGTTCATGCTGCTTTGGTGGCCGGTTCGACCGGTACCGTTGCGCGTCACGGTTTCATGGAGCAAAAAGAACCCGGGGACCTGTTTGGTCTCGGTGTATTCCATAAGGATGCCGTCGGCGTTGTAGGTCTGCCCGCGTATAACGGCGAGTGCGTTAAAGTCGTCGAGATCGAGCACGCGCGTATCCTCGGGCGTGGGGTGCTCAATCGTTACATCGCGTTTGCCCGTGGCAATCTTAATGCCAAGATCTTCTTCGAGGTAACGATAGATCGAGTCGTTGACAATCTCGGGTGTCAGCCCCGGTACTTGTGAGCTTAGGTAATAGGAGTCGTCGGAGCACACGGCTTGTCCGTCTGCATAACGGATGCGTTTGGCGCGTGTGAGCTCACAGCCTTCGGGAAACCCGGTAATCTTGGAGAGCGCCTTGCTACAGATGAGGAGCTCAAAGACGGTGGTGACAGTCTTGAGCTCAAAGCCTCGGTTGACCGCGATTTCCTTAAAGGTCTCGAGTCCGCCGCCACCACGACTCTTCTCGTCACTGATGTTGCGAATGACGCGCATGCCTTTGCCTTGCTGGGGGAGCACGTAACCATCTGCCGCAAGCATCGAGATGGCGCGACGGACCGTCATGCGCGAACAGTCAAACAGCTGCGTGAGCTCAGTCTCCGAAGGCAGATAGCTCTGATAGGCGTATGTGCCGTCGTCAATCGACTGCTTCACGTTGTCATAAATAGTTTGGAAGATGGCTCGCGCCATGACGGTCTCCTAGAGCTGGGTGCGCGAGTGGTGGATGAGGACCGCTCGCGCGGGTGTCGATCGATTTACTTGC
The DNA here is from genome assembly GCA_048489175.1 of Collinsella sp. Classification (GTDB taxonomy): domain Bacteria; phylum Actinomycetota; class Coriobacteriia; order Coriobacteriales; family Coriobacteriaceae; genus Collinsella. The sequence continues at coordinate 2,288 of DBFOIV010000187.1, forward strand.
TGGGGTCGATTATATATTTACCCATGGCACGCAGGGCCGGGTCTGACAGGATGGCGCCGAGTTCGTCGAGGGAGGCTACCTTTGCGACCATCGAGGATACGTCGAGCCTGCCAGAGTCGATGAGCTCGAGCGCACGACGCTGCGTATAAGGGTTGATGTAGGACGAAGTAAGCACAAGCTCCTTCTGGAAGACCTCGAAGGGCTTGACGGTGATTGTCTCATCGGGCTTGGTGAGGCCGAACATCATGACCGTAGCCTTGTGGCCGGCGATCTGGATGGCCTGCTCGATGGTGACAGGCTTGCCAACACACTCGATAACGACATCGACGTTGCCGACGCCCTCCTGCTTCAGGCGGGCCGGGACGTCCTCGTGGATGGAATCAATTGCCAGGTCGGCGCCGAGTTTGAGCGCAACCTCGCGCTTGCCTTCGACAGGCTCGAGCAAGACAACCTTGGTGGCGCCGGCGTTTTTAGCAAGCTGCATCATGAGCAGACCGATCATGCCACCGCCGATAACGACAACTGTGCTGCCGGGCTTGATGTTGCACATATCGATGCCGTGCAGGCAGCAGGCGACGGGCTCGGTCATAGCACCCTGCTCAAAGCTGGTGTGATCGCCCAACTTGTAGACTTGCTGCATGTCGACGGAGCAGTACTCGGCAAAGCCGCCGTTAACGGTGGTGCCGTAACCGGTCATATGCTCGCAGTAGTGGTTGATTCCGTCGCGGCAGGGTTCGCAGCAGCCGCAGGGATGGTTTGGGTCGATGCACACGCGATCGCCCGGTTTAAAGCCAGCGACGTCGCTGCCCACGGCCTCGACAACGCCCGCAAACTCATGACCAAGGATCGTGGGCGGGGTAACGTCGGCCGCACCCTTGTCGCCTTCATAGATATGCACGTCGGTGCCGCAGACGCCGCAAGCTTTGACGTTGATCAGAACGTCGCGCCTGCCCACGGCCGGCTTTGCCGATTCCTCGACTCTGAGGTCGTGCTTTCCATAGAAGACCGCGCTTTTCATGGTGACTCCTTAACGTAGCGGTGAATGTTGTAATGAAGTATAGGTATGTCTATAGATATAGACAAGCACATCTAGACAAGTAGAAAAGAAATTATAATGCAGCCATCAGCTATGTCAGATTTAACAGGCGAAATACTGGACATATACCGTTTACGGCAAATAATCAACCGTTTACCGACCATAGTATTTATACTAACTTGTCTAGATAAGTGATATGATAAAAATGGAAGCGCAAGAAGTCAGGGAAGCGGGCCCACCCGTCCTATTGCACGAGGTACACGCAAACGGCGCGTCTGCGGTCTCGAGTGAAGCCAAAACCGCAGCCGCTCCGAATGAAGAGAGGGGGATTCCCCGTCATGATGCAAAAGATACAACGTTTCGGCGGTGCAATGTACACGCCTGCAATTCTTTTCGCATTTTCCGGAATCGTCGTCGGCCTGGGTACGTTGTTTACCACCGAGGCGATCTTTGGCGAGATGGCCACAGCGGGTCATCTTTGGTTTGATTGCTGGAATGTGCTGCTCCAGGGTGGTTGGACGCTCTTTAACCAGATGCCGTTGCTGTTTTGCGTAGCGTTGCCAATCTCGCTCGCGAACAAGCAGAACGCTCGCTGCTGCATGGAGGCTTTGGCCATCTACCTTACCTTCAACTACTTTGTAAGCACAATCTTGGGGCAGTGGGGCCCTGTCTTTGGGGTCGACTACTCTGTCGAGGCGGGCAGCGGTACTGGTCTTGCCACTATCGCAAGCATCAAAACGCTTGATATGGGCATCATGGGCGCGCTTATCATTTCAGGTATCGCCACGATGCTTCACAACAAGTACTTCGACACCGAACTTCCTGAGTGGCTGGGCGTGTTCTCGGGCTCCGTGTTCATCTATATGATCGGTTTCTTCGTTATGGTTCCGGTCGCTCTTATCGCCTGCCTGGTGTGGCCGCATGTTCAGGCTGCTATCTCCGCCTTCCAGGGATTCATCCTTTCCGCCGGTACGTTTGGCGTGGGTGTCTTTGCTTTCTTCGAGCGCGTGCTGATCCCTACAGGCCTGCACCACTTTATCTATACGCCGTTCTATTACGACAACGCGGCGGTCAACGGCGGCATCTTTGCCGCTTGGGCCAACATCCTGCCCCAACTGGCTGCCGATCCGAGCATTGCTCTTAAGGATGCCGCACCCTGGGCTGCCTATACCTGCCCTGGTTGGACTAAGGTCTTCGGCTCGCTTGGCGTCGCCATTGCGTTTTATATGACCGCCAAACCCGAGCGCAAGCAGCGCGTCAAGGCTCTGCTGATCCCGGTCACCCTTACCGCTATGCTTTGCGGTATCACCGAGCCGCTTGACTTCACCTTCCTGTTCATCGCGCCCGGCCTGTTCGTCGTCCACTGCGTGCTCGGAGCGCTCGGCTGCATGGCTCAAAACCTCCTTGGTGTCGTGGGCATCTTCGACGGCGGCATCATCTCGATGCTCTCGTGGGACTGGCTGCCCCTTTGGGCCGCACACGGTCTGCAGTACGCCATCTCCATCCTTGTCGGTCTGTGCTTTACTGCCCTTTGGGTCGTGGTCTTCCGTTTCCTGATCGTCAAGTTCGACTTTAAGACCCCCGGTCGCGAGGATGACGATGTTGAGGTCGAGCTCAAGTCCAAGGCCGACTACAAGCAAAAGCAGGGCGGTGCTGCTGCTGGCAAATCGGTCGCCCAGAGTAAAGATGATGAGCGCTTGGTGCTTGCCGAAAACATCCTCGATCTGCTCGGTGGCACGGATAACATCATCGATGTAACTAACTGCGCTACCCGTCTGCGCGTTAACGTCAAGGACAAGAGCGTCGTTGCACCCGAGGCTTCCTTCAAGGCGATCGGTACGCATGGCTTGGTGGTTCAAGGTCAGTCAATCCAGGTCATCATCGGCCTTACCGTCCCGCAGGTTCGCGAGAAGTTCGAGAGTCTTCTGAAGTTCGAGAGCCTTCTGTAAACCATCGTCCATCGAAACAATCGGCCTTGCAGAGCCGGTATGCACCGCAAGGCCGATTCTAGAGATAAAAAACTCCACTTCTAGGTAACAATTCCAAACCGTACAGGCCGCGTGCGGGGATGGATTGAGCAAGCGGCCAGAATGAGGAGGACATCATGTCCAAGAAGAACTATGCCGTGACCATTGCCGGCGGTGGCTCCACCTTCACCCCGGGCATTGCCCTGATGCTGCTCGAGGAGCGCGACCGCTTCCCGGTCAACAAGGTGACCTTCTATGACAACAACGCCGAGCGCCAGGAGATCGTTGCCAAGGCGTGCGAGATCTACTTCCACGAGAACGCTCCCGAGGTTGAGTTCAACTACACCACCGACCCCGAAACCGCTTTTACCGGCACTGACTTCGTCCTTGCTCACATCCGCGTGGGTCTGTACGCCATGCGCGAGCTCGACGAGAAGATCCCCCTCAAGTACGGCTGCGTTGGTCAGGAGACCTGCGGCGCCGGCGGCATCGCCTACGGTATGCGCTCCATCGGCGGTGTCATCGAGATCCTGGACTACATGGAGAAGTACAGCCCCAACGCCTGGATGCTCAACTACTCCAACCCCGCGGCTATTGTTGCCGAGGCCTGCCGCGTGCTGCGTCCCAACAGCCGCATCATCAACATCTGCGACATGCCGATCGACCTCATGGATAAGATGAGCCGTATGTGCGGCATCAAGGATCGTCGCGAGCTGCAGTACAGCTACTACGGCCTCAACCACTTTGGTTGGTGGAGCAAGATCTACGACAAGGAGGGTAACGACCTCATGCCGCAGATCAAGGAGCACATGGCAAAGAACGGCTACTTGGACGGCATTGAGCACGAGGCCGGTAAGGAGCAGCACGTCGAGGAGAGCTGGATTCACACCTTCGGCAAGGCCAAGGATGTCTATGCTGTCGATCCCGAGACGATTCCCAATACCTACCTCAAGTATTACCTGTACCCGGACTATGTCGTCGAGACGTCTGACCCCAACTACACTCGCGCCAATGAGGTTATGGACGGCCGCGAGAAGAAGGTCTTTGGCGCTTGCCGCGACATCATCGCCAAGGGTACGGCTAAAGACGGCGGCTTTGAGCCGGATGTACATGCCAACTACATCGTCGACCTAGCCTGCGCACTGGCCGAGAACACGCTCGAGCGCTTCCTGCTGATCGTCCCCAACGATGGCGCTGTGCCCAACTTCGACCCGACGGCCATGGTCGAGGTGCCTTGCATCGTCGGTTCCAACGGCTTTGAGAAGATCTGCCAGGGCCCGATTCCGCAGTTCCAGAAGGGCCTGATGGAGCAGCAGGTTTCCGTCGAGAAGCTCGTTGTCCAGGCTTGGGTCGAGGGCAGCTACCAGAAGCTCTGGCAGGCGCTCACGCTCTCCAAGACCATTCCTTCGGCAAGCGTTGCTAAGCAGATCCTGGACGAGCTCATCGAGGCCAACAAGGATTTCTGGCCTGAGCTTAAGTAAGGACTACTGTCTCGAACTCTCACGCATCTCTGCTTCATTTGCGCCGCCGCGGTGTCCGGATTCGCCCGGATGCTGCGGCGGCGCTATACTTATACGGTTTGAAGTACCTGTACCAAAAGGAGCTGTCGTGTCCCTTTCCATCGGTATCGTGGGCCTGCCCAACGTGGGCAAGTCGACGCTGTTCACCGCGCTTACCAAAAAGACCGGCCTTGCCGCCAACTACCCGTTCGCCACGATCGACCCCAACGTGG
>DBFOIV010000188.1:0-3504 GCA_048489175.1 Collinsella sp.
GACTACCGTTCCTAGATTCCAGGCACGCTGCGCATCTTGCCGCGATTGCGGACAGCGGAGCACGGCGCGATAACGATACGAAAGACGAGGCAGATTATGAAATTCGCACGCGATTGTCGTTCGAGCGAATCCAACGAAGCAACCGCGCAGCTGCTGTTCGAAGCGCTGCCGTGGATTAAGAACCTGACCGGCAAGACGGTTGTTATCAAATATGGCGGAGCCGCCATGGTTGATGAGCAGCTGCGCCGCGACGTGATGAGCGACATCGTTTTGCTCAAGATCATCGGTATGCGCCCCGTCATCGTGCATGGCGGCGGCAAGGCTATCAACGAGGCGCTCAGCCACTACGACATCCCCGTCGAGTTTAAGAACGGCCAGCGCGTGACTACGCCTGCCACCATGGACATCGTGCGCGAGGTACTGGGCGGCAAGGTCAATCAGGAGCTGGTCGCGGCGCTCAACCACCACGGCAACCTGGCCGTGGGCGTGTCCGGCAGCGACGCCGGCACCCTTATCGCCGAGCCACTCGACCCAGAGCTCGGCCGCGTGGGCAAGGTCACGCACGTCAACACCGACTATATCGAGCGCCTGCTCGATAGCGAGTACATCCCCGTCATCGCTACCGTCGCGGCGGGGGAGGACGGCGGTTTCTTCAACATCAACGCCGACACCGCCGCCGGTGCCGTTGCCGCGGCGCTCCACGCGCATAAGGCGATCTTTTTGACCGATGTCGATGGCCTGTACAAGGACTTTAGCGACAAGGACTCGCTTATCTCCAACCTAACGCTCGACGAGGTTAACGAAATGCTCTACGGCGGCGAGGTCGATAAGGGCATGATTCCCAAGCTGCGTGCGGCCGTCGATGCGCTTACCGGCGGCGTATTTCGTGCCCACATCATTAACGGTACTACGCCGCATTCGCTGCTCCTGGAGCTGCTGACCGATGCCGGCGTCGGCACCGTGATCCATTCCACCGAGACGGCTTACGAGTTCGATACGCATCCGCATCCGCTTTCGACGTTTGCTGCGCGTCTGACCGAGAACCTTGACGAGGTCGAGAAGCTTCAGACGGTCTAGCTGACCCTCAGCCGCCCCATTCCTGCACCCATAGCCCCGCGCCGTCTGGCGCCCAACGAAAGGCATCTCATGTCACTTGTAGCTCAGCAATCGCTTGAATCCCATTACGTTATGCATACCTTTGGCCGCTCTCCGGTCGAGTTTGTCGAGGGTCACGGCATGAAGCTCACCGGCGACGATGGCCGTGAGTACCTCGACTTTCTTGCCGGCATCGGCGTGTGCAGCCTAGGTCATGGCGACCCGGCTGTGCTCTCGGCGCTCGAGGCACAGACCAAAAAGCTCATGCATGTCTCCAACTATTTCTACATCGAGCAGCGCGGACAGGTCGCGGCGCTGCTGTCCAAGCTTGCTAACGACGACGTAGATGGTGCGCGCGTGCTTGCCGATGCCATTGCCGCCGGCGATGAGACCACGGCAGCTGCTCTTGGTGCCCCGGCTGCGGACGAGCAGGTGTGGGAGACCTTCTTTGCCAACTCTGGCGCCGAGGCCAACGAGGGCTCGATGAAGCTTGCGCGCCTGTACGCCAAGCGTGCCGGTAATGGCGGCAACACTATCGTGTGCATGCGCGGCGGCTTCCACGGCCGTACGCTCGAGACCATTGCCGCCACCATGCAGGATTGGCTGCAGGACAGCTTCCGCCCGCTGCCGGGTGGCTTTGTGGCCTGCACGCCCAACGATGTTGACGAGCTGAGTGCGATCTTTAAGCAGCTGGGGAGCGAAATTTGTGCCGTGATGCTCGAGCCGATCCAGGGTGAGAGTGGCGTGCACCCCATGACCGAGGAGTTTATGACGGCAGCGCGCGACCTGGCACACGAAGTGGGCGCCGTGCTTATCGCCGACGAGGTCCAGTGCGGCATCTTCCGCTCCGGCAAGCCGTTTGCATTCCAAACCTATGGCGTGGAGCCCGATATCATGAGCCTTGCCAAGGGCATTGCCGACGGCGTGCCCATGGGTGCCGTGGTGGCAAAGAAGGAGATTGCCGACGTGTTTAAGCCGGGCGACCACGGCTCGACCTTTGGTGGTAGCTGCCTGGCCATCACGGCGTGTGCCGCGACGCTCTCCGCGCTCGTGCGCGGCGATTATGCCGATCATGCTGCCAAGGTGGGTGCCTATATGGAGGCAAAGCTCGCCAAGCTGCCGCACGTGACCGAGGTACGTGGCCGCGGCTTGATGCTCGGCTGTGATTTGGATGATGCCGCGGGCGACGCGCATGATGTTGTTGCCCGCGCGCTGACCGCCGGTGCCGTGATCAACGCTACGGGTGCGCATACGCTGCGTTTCTTGCCGCCGCTCGTCTGCGAGGAAGCCGACGTGGACAGCCTGATCGAGATTCTGTCGGGTGTCTTGGGCTAACGCGGCGCAATAACTCAATTTGGACCGGGTTCCGGACTGCGGAAGTGCCCTACGCGGCATGATTCAGCGGTCTGGAGCCCGTTTTGCCTTAGATTTGCTAAGGCAGGGAGACCTGCTGGTCAAAAAACATCAAATATGAGTACTGTTACCGATTTGGTAGCAGCAATTTTGGACTAATAAGGCCAGATAGCAAGTCGAAATGGCGATGAAAGCACGATTTTGATTCAACTGTTAGCCCTTATAATGGACATATGTTGCGTAACTTAAGCAAATACTGTCTATTTATATGTTGCAAACAAAGTAGCAGTACTCATTTTTGCCATTTTTTGACCACGGCCTTTGTGACAGACGTGCTGGCGGGTTCGAATCCCATGCGCTGGGCCTGAAAAAGGAAAGGCCTCCATCGCCGGAGGCCTAACAATTCAGTGGTGGGCGATGAGGGATGTCCGCGTGCGGCTGGCGCCGCCCGCGCCCCGCTTCGTCGCTCCGCTCCTCGCGTGCTGCGCTGGAAAACGCTTCGCGTTTCCTCAGCTCCGCACCCTTGCGGGTTCGAATCCCATGAAATGGGCCCAAACAAAAACGGTCCCCTTTCGAGGACCGTTTCCAATTCAATGGTGGGCGATGAGGGATGTCGCGTGCGGCTGGCGCCGCCCGCATCCGCTTCGTCGCTCCGCTCCTCGCGTGCTGCGCTGGAAAACGCTTCGCGTTTCCTCAGCTCCGCACCCTGGTGGGTTCGAATCCCATGAAATGGGCGCAAACAAAACGGTCCCCTTGCGAGGACCGTTTCCAATTCAGTGGTGGGCGATGAGGGATTCGAACCCCCAGCCTTGTGCGTGTAAAGCACCTGCGCTAACCGTTGCGCCAATCGCCCGTGCGGAGAGAGTATAGCAAAACAATCGCCCCATTCACCTCATATCCATTAAAGGTAACCGGCGCGTGTCACAGCGGAGCTGATTCAGTTGAGATTGCCTGAACATTCCGCCCCTCTTTACGCCCTCGGGTATACTCAAAAGCTACTGATTCGATTTGATGCCCAGCAACAGCAGAGGGGATAGTATATGTGCGGTTTTGTCG
>DBFOIV010000189.1:0-9970 GCA_048489175.1 Collinsella sp.
GTCTACGTCGGCTACCTCATGATGAGCGAGGCCTCCGAGATCGACTGGTCCGACGTGTCGCAGGGTTTCCCGGCGTTCATGATTGTCGCCGGCGTGCCCTTCACCTACTCCATCTCTGCCGGCATTGGCCTGGGCTTTATCGCCTACGTGATCGTCGCGCTCTTTAAGGGCGAGGCCTCCAAGATCAAGCCGCTCATGTGGATCGCAGCCCTCGCCTTCCTCGTCTACTTCTTCGTGGCGTAACGGCAAAGCTGCCAAAGCAGAGCACCAAAGCGCGGAGTCGCATCGAGCGGCTCCGCGCTTTTCTTTTAAAGCCAGGCAACGCACGGGCGCGCGATATATTGCTTCCCAAGTTTTGGACATTTTGTCCTCCAAACGGCACTACCGCCGGCTACATCCTGCAGATATGCTGGGCGTAATCGCATAGGCCCTATGAGGATGGGAGTAACCATGGCCGCCTTGTTCACGACCCCCAAGCGCAATAACAAAACCTCTGGAGCCCATTTTGTCGAGCCCGACGTGCGCCGTCGCACGCTGCTCGCACACGGCAGCTGGCGCCGCGTGACACGCCGCATCGTTGTAGGCGCCGTATGCGCGCTTACGGTGAGCTCGCTGCTCATGCCGAGCGTCTCGCTCGCGGCCGAGTGGGTGGACGTCGGCGGCATCCGCCACGAAGCGGCCGCGGGACCCACGGGAGACGCCGCCGGCACCTGGAGCTGGGACGGCGCCGACGATATGAAGCTCAACGGCTATAACGGCGGCGCGATCGAGGCAGCGGGCAAGCTCAACGTGAGCTACGAGGGCAACAACATCGTCACTAACGGCGACGGCCGCGGCATCAAGGTTAAGGATGGCGCGAACGAGAACGCCGAGCTTAATATTCAGGGCGACGCGTCCAGCACGCTCAACGTGACATCTTCTCGTGACGCCATCACTTCCGTCGGCAGCATCAACATCGACGGCGCTGGCACTGTCAACGCCACGAGCACCGAGCACGATGCCATCGATGCCGGGGGCGATGTCACCATCAAGGGCTCGGGAAACGTTAACGCCACGGGCGATTCGGATGGCATCAGGGCCGACGGCAACATCACGATCGATAACAGCGGAACCGTCACCGCCAAGGCCACCGAGGATCAGGGTATCGATGCTAACGAGAACCTCATCATAAAGGGCGGCGGCAAGGTAGAGGCAAGCTCTATCAAAGACAATGCGATTTGGGCCGACGGCAACATCGAGATCTCGGGTGGCAGCCAGGTCAAGGTAAGCTCCGAGGAAGACGCCGCCATCGACGGTAAAAACAGCCTCACGGTCACGAACGCTTCCCTCAACGCAAGTGGCGTTGGGTATGGCATCTATGTCTACAAGGGCATCACGTTCGATGGCGCAACCGTAACGGTCCGTGCAAGTGCAGGGAACGATGAAGCCAGCGCCCTCTTCACCGACGAGGACGACATCGTCATCAAGAACGGCTCGATCGTGGATGCGTTCGCAGAAGGCCAGTTCTCGACCGCAATCTCCACCAGAAACTACTACCCCAACGAAGCGGGTGGTCACATCTACATTAGTGACTCCGTTGTCAAGGCTATAGCCCGCTATGTCGAGTCCGGTAGCGACGGCCCCGATCACTACAGCAACGACCAAAGCGGCGCGGTCATTCCCGAGCATAGGGGCGTGAACATCGGCATCTTTGCCCGGACCAAGGAGGGCATCACGCCCGCGACCATCTCGATTGTCCGCAGTAAGGTCACAGCTGAGGGAGACACGGCGGCAATCTTCGCCCTTGCCGTGAGCGCGGACGGCGAGACAATCGGCACCATCGAGATCGAAGGCGCTCCCATCCAGACGCCCACAGGCGGCAAGATCATTGGCTATCGCAACAAGGAAGAACTCGATGACGGCATCTTCTACGTGGTGGGTCAAACCATCGGCACGGGCGACGCTGTGATCGACTCCCCCTATAACGAAGCTGTCGCCAAGAGCACGGTCATCGCGCCTCCCGAGGAGATCAAACCCGAGGAGAAGCCAGGCGAGACCAAGCCCGAGGGTTCCAAGTCCGAGGGCACGAAAACGACCAAGACCGTTGCAGTTGCAGCCACGGGAGCCAAGATCGCCGGCAAACTCGCAGCAACCGGCGACGCCTCGAGCGCAGCCATCGTGGCAGCCGCCCTTGCGGGAACAGCCGCCATCGCCGCGGGCGCCGTGGTGAGCCGCAAGCGCTCGTAAACACTTTTTCGCACTGGACGGGTGGATCGCGGCCCTTGCCTTCCTCGTCTACTTCTTCGTAGCGTAAGGGCAAGGCTGCAAAAGCTGAACAATAAGGCGCGGAGTCGCCATGCGGCCCCGCGCTTTTCTTTTAGCGCCGGTCCTTGCGCCGGCGTGCGGCCTATTTCTCCCCCATTTTGGCCATTTTGCCCTCCAAACGGCACTACCGCCGGCAACATCCAGCAGATACGCTGAATCTAGTCGTATAGGCCCTATGAGAACGGGAGCAACCATGGCAGCCTTGTTCACGACCCCCAAACGCAATGACACTACCGCCGGAACCCATGTTGCCGAACCCGACGTTCGCCATCGCATAGGACTCGCGCACGGCAGCTGGCGCCGCGTGACGCGCCGCATCGTCGCGGGCGCCGTGTGCGCGCTCACGGTGAGCTCGCTGCTCATGCCGAGCGTCTCGCTCGCAGCGGAATGGGTCAAGGTCGGCGGCAACAAGTACAACACCGCGGCGAGCGACGAGGCCGGTACCTGGTCGTGGGACGGCGCCGACGACTTGAAGCTCAACAACTATAACGGCGGCGAGATCCAGGCCGCAGGCAAGCTCAACGTGAATTACTCGGGAACCAACATCGTCACTGCCGAATGGATCGAAAGCATCAACGTTTCTCATGGCACTAACGAGAATGCCGAGCTCAATATCCAAGGCGACGAGGGCGGCACGCTCAGCGTGACATCTACTGAGGACGCTATCCTCTCCACGGGTAATATCAACATCGACGGAGCCGGATCCGTCAACGCCACGAGCACTGGGTTTGATGCCATCAATGCCGGAGGTGATCTCGCTATCAAAGGTTCGGGCAATGTCAACGCCACGGGTGCATCGGATGGCATCAGGGCAAAAGGCAATATCACGATTGACGACAGCGGAGCCGTCACCGCCAGGGCTACCAAGGACAAGGGTATTGGAGCCGACAAGAACCTCACCATCAAGGGTGGCGGGACGGTCGAGGCAAGCTCAGCCGATGGTGAGGCCCTTTGGAGCGGCGGCAATATCAACATCTCGGACGGCAGCCAGGTCAAGGCAAGCTCCGAGAAAGACGCTGCCGTCGAGGCCAAGGGCAGCTTCGCAGCCACAAACGCCTCCCTCAACGTAAACGGTGTTGAATATGGCGTCTATGCCCACAAGGGCATCACCCTCGATCATGCAAACGTGACGGTCCGTGCAAGTAAAGGCAGATACGGTGGCGCCAACGCCCTCTTCACCTACCAGGACGACATCGTCGTCAAGAACGGCTCCACCGTGGACGCGTTTGCGGAAGGCGAGGTTTCGGCTGCATTCTCCACCAGAAACGATCGACCCAACGAGAAGGGCGGCCACATCTACATCAGCGACTCCGTTGTCAAGGCCATAGCCCGCTATGTCGAGAACGGCGACGGCCCCATCCCCTACAGCGAAAACCAAGATGGCGAGACGAGGCGCGAACCCCAAGGCGAGAACATCGGCATCATCGCCCAGACCAGCGAGGGCGTCACACCCGCAGTCATCTCGATCATCCGCAGCAAGGTAACGGCCGAAGGAGATACAGCGGCAATCTTTGCCCGTGCCATGAGCGCTGACGGCAAGACAATCGGCACCATCAAGATTGAGAACGCCGCCATCCAGACGCCCGAAGGCGGCAAGGTCATTGACTATCGCAAGCTCCGTGACGGCATCTACGAGGCAGGCCAAGCCATCGGCACGGGCGACGCCACGGTCGACTCCCTCTATATCAAAGCAGTCGCCAAAAGTACGACCATCGCACCTCCCGAGGTAGACAAGCCGGAAGACCCCAAGCCCGACGAGACCAAGCCCGCAGAAAGCAAGCCCGCGGAGTCCAAGCAGAGCCCCAAGCCTGAGGGCTCAAAGCCGACCAAGGCCGTTGCGGCTTCAACCACGAAAGCCAAGACTACCGGCGTGCTCGCGGCAACCGGCGACACCTCGGGTGCGGCCATCGTGGCAACCGTCCTTGCGGGAACAGCCGCTATCGCCGCAGGCACCATGGCGAGCCGTAAGCGTTCTTAGACGCCTCTGCGCACATGGCAGCTCCCGCGAAGGCCCCGAGCCCGAGCACCGTTTAACGACGCCATCGCCGAGCTCCCCTCCGGCGGTGGCGTTTTCCATATGCGTCCGCAGGGGATGCACGAGATTGTCTTTGGTCTAGCCCAACCGGCATACGCTGGCGTGCGACAATTGGGGCTGCCGATATCACAACACTGAGAGAAGCCTGCCTTGGAAGCGCAAAAGCAGATAACCGTTCATTCGGAGCATACGGAAAGCGCACCTGTCATTTACCTCCCCGTGGTCATGGGCGACGGTAGCGATGTTTATGACCGCTGCCGAGAGCTCGGCTGTCCGCCATTCACCCTCGTCGCCATTGGCGGGCTCGATTGGAATCGCGAGCTGAGCCCCTGGGCATGCGACGGGACCGTACGCGATGCCGAGCCTTTCGGCGGCCAAGCTGCCGGTTTTCTTGATGAGTTGCTGAACCGGATAATCCCAAAGGTCGAATTATCGCTCCCACAGCCACCTGCTTGGCGTGGCATTGCCGGTTATTCGCTGGCGGGTCTCTTTTCGCTTTGGGCCCTCTGGCAAACCGATGCCTTTGACCGCGCCGCAAGCGCATCGGGGTCCCTGTGGTTTCCTGGCTTTATCGACTATGCTCACGAGCACGCGATGGCAGTTACGCCCGACGCCGTCTACCTGTCGCTCGGCAAAAAGGAGACCAAGACACCCAACCGCATGATGCGGCATGTACTCGACGACACGCGCGCGATGGAAGCGTTGCTCGTCGAGCGCGGCATTCCAACAACGCTGGAGCTCAACCCCGGCAATCACTTTGCCCAAACCGATCTACGCATGGCACGTGGCATCCACTGGATATTGACGCATTAAAAATGACGCCCGCGCGTACGCATGGGCGCCATTTATTTTGTTTTTGTTGAACGCAGCTACTACTCAGCAGCCTCCTCGAGCTCGGAGACATCAAACTCAAAGTCGTTACCCGGCAGAATGGCGTTGAGCACGATGCCCACCAGCGAGCCCACGGCAAGGCCGGAAAGCGAAATCGTCACGCCGCCCAACTCCAGCACGATGGCGCCGGCGGTGCTGTACGCAATGCCGAGCGAAAGCACGAGCACCAGGGCGGCCACCAGCACGTTGCGGTTGTTTTGGAAATCGACCTGGTTCTCGATGAGGTTGCGAACGCCCACAGCGCTGATCATGCCGTAGAGCACGAGCGACACTCCGCCGATTACACACGCCGGCATGGCGGCGATGACCGCGGCGAACTTGGGGCAGAACGAAAGCACGATGGCGCAGCACGCGGCAATGCGAATCACGCGCGGGTCGAACACACGCGTCAGGGCAAGCACGCCGGTGTTCTCGCCATAGGTGGTGTTGGCCGGAGCGCCAAAGAGCGAAGCCAGGATCGTGGCAAGGCCGTCGCCGAGCAGCGTGCGATGCAGGCCAGGATCGGCGATGTAGTTACGCTCGCAAGTGGAGCCGATAGCCGAGATATCACCGATATGCTCGATCATGGTCGCAAATGCCAGCGGCATGATGGTGATAATGGCCGTCGTGGCAAGACCGCTATCGAACTGCGGCCCAAAGAGCGCAAACACGGTGTTGTCCCACACGATGGGAAGACCGACCCACGGCGCGGCGGCAACGCCCGAGAAATCAACCTCGCCCAGCGCAGTCGCAACGGCATAGCTCACCACAACGCCCAGCAAAATCGGCACGATCTTGACCATGCCGCGGCCCCAGATGTTGCAGATGACGATCACTGCCACAGCGACAACGGCAACAAGCCAATTGGTCTGGCAGTTGGCAATGGCGGAGCTTGCCAGGATCAGGCCGATGGAAATGACGATGGGGCCAGTCACCACCGGCGGGAAGAAGCGCATGACGCGCTTGGCACCAAACGCACGGAAGAGCGCCGCCAGCACCGGGTAGAGCAATCCGGCGCAGGCAACGCCCAGACAAGCGTAAGGCAATAACTCGGTCTCGCCGTTGGGCGCGATTGCGGCATAACCGGCAATAAAGGCAAACGATGAGCCCAAAAATGCCGGCACCTTACCGCGCGACAGGAAGTGGAACAGCAGCGTACCCAGGCCGGCAAACAAAAGCGTTGCCGATACCGAGAGGCCAGTGAGCACGGGTACCAGCACGGTGGCGCCAAACATGGCAAACAGATGCTGCAGGCCGAGCAAAAACATGCGCGGGCGGCCGAGCGACGATGCATCGTAGATGGCATCGGTGACGGCGGGCGTCGAGGATTGGGACATGGATGTCCTTTCGAATGGAAGGGCATCGGGCATATCGGATAACCTGCCCGAACGATACGATCCGAACCATTGTACGCGATACGCTATGTCTCGCACGCGCCGTCACCTGCGAACGTTACCGCTATTTCCAAACGCGCTCGGCAATACGCTTGACCAGCGCGATCTTTGCCCATTGCTCGTCCTCGGTCAGCTTGTTGCCAATCTCGCAGCTGGCAAAGCCGCACTGGGGCGACAGATACAGGTTCTCGAGCGGAACATACTTTGCAGCCTCGTGAATACGCTCGACGATGGCATCCTCGTCCTCAAGCTCAGCGGCCTTGGTGGTCACCAGGCCCAACACGACCTTCTTGCCGGGGGCAACGTACTTGAGCGGCTCAAAACCACCGGCACGCGGCGTATCGAACTCCAGGTAAAATGCGTCGACATCCTCGTTTGCGAACAGGTACGGCGCGATGGGATCATAACCGCCCTCGAAGGCATAGGTAGAGTGGTAGTTGCCGCGGCACACATGCGTGTTGATGACCAGGTCGTCGGGCTTACCCTCGATGGCGGCGTTGTTGAGCGCCACGCCCAGCTCGCTTACCTTTTGCAGGTCGACCGGGCTCATGCCGGTTTTGGCGACAAAATCGGTGTCGCAGTAGATGCCCCAGGTGCAGTCATCAAACTGGATGTTGCGGCAGCCTGCTGCGTACAGGTCGGCGATCACCGTGCGATAAGCGGCTGCGATGGCGTCGGCAAGTTCCTCATCGGTCTTATAGACAGCGCGCAGGCTCTCCTGCTGGCCGTCGCAGCGGTCGAGCGTGACTTCGGAGAACGTCTGGATCGGCGCCGGAATGGTTTGCCGCGCGACCTGGCCCTCCCCCTCGAGCACCTTGACAAATTTAAAGTGCTCGACGAACGGATGGTTCTCGCCGCTAATGGGGCCGGTTACCACGGCGGTGTCGGCTGTGGTCTCCTCGTCGTGGAACATATAACCCGTACGCGAGGTACGGCGTTCAATGCCGTTAAGGCCCCACATAAAATCGAGGTGCCAGTAGCTGCGGCGAAACTCACCATCGGTGATGACCTGCAGGCCGGCGGCCTTCTGCTTTGCCACCAAATCGCGAATGGCATCGTCCTCGACGGCCTTAAGGCCGTCGTCATCAAGCGTGCCCGCGGCGTAGGCGGCACGGGCGTCCTTCACGGCCTGAGGACGAAGAAAACTGCCGACGATATCGGCGCGAAACGGCGCGTTCGGTTGAATCGAAGTGCTCATAGATATCTCCCTTTGAATTGGTTGCTTTACTGGGACAGAGTATGAGCGCTCCTATGGCCATCGTATAATATATGTTTATAACAGTTTGATATAGATGCTTCCTATATCAGTTTGGGCTGCCTTAAAGAGATTTGACCTGTGCAGAACGCAGCAGCCTAGATATGCTGACGAATCGCGTCGATATAGGCTTGGCCGTAGCGCGTGAGCGTCGTATTTTTGCGCGTGATGATGCCGATCTCCATGTACTCGTCTACATCAAGCGGAATCGAGATGATGCCGGGACCGTTGAGCTCGTGACTGATCACGCCTGAGCATACCGTGTAGCCGTTGAGGCCCATGGCCAGGTTGAACAACGTCGCACGGTCGCGCACGCGGATATTCTTGCGGCGCTCAAACGTCGAGGTCAGTTCCTCGGAATAGTAAAACGAGTTGTAGCTGCCCTGCTCGTAGGACAGGAAGGGATAGTCCTCCAGGTCCTCGAGCGTCACGCTGGAGCGGCCCGCCAGCGGATGGTCGGCGCACACAAAAACGTGCGGCGTGGCGCAGAAGAGCCCTTCGAACACGAGCTCGTTGGCCGCCAGCATGCGCTCGATGACCTCGCGATTGTGCTCCGACAGATACAGGATGCCGAGTTCGCTTTTCATATGCGCGACGTCCTCGATAATCTCGTGAGTCTGCTCCTCGCGCAGGGTAAAGTCGTAGCGCGCGGCATCGAACTCACGGATCACATCGACAAACGCGTTGACGGCAAAGGAATAATGCTGGCAGCTCACACTAAAGTGCGGCACCTGCTCGGACTCGCCCTTGTACTTGCCTTCGAGCAGATCCGCCTGGTCGAGCACCTGTCGCGCGTAGCCCAAGAAGGTCTCGCCTTCCTCGGACACAATGACGCCCTTGTTGGTGCGCTCAAAGATGTGCACACCCATCTCGTTTTCGAGATCGCGGATCGACGCGGTAATCGAAGGCTGCGACACAAAGAGCCGGCGCGAGGCCTCGGTAATGCTGCCGCATTCGGCAACTTTGACGACATATCTGAGCTGCTGGAGCTTCATGGCTGTCTCCTTAGCTGTTCGTGAGATTCGCGTCGGCAGCACCCGGCAGGCGCATAAACGGCGGCATCTCCCCCGTCGCGGCGCAGGCGGCAATCTGATGCAGGGCCCCGGCAACCGCATCGTCTGCCGCAGCGCCGATATGCCAGCGCGCGGCAGCCGTGACGGCCTCATTGGCATTGGCGACTGCAACGGAGTTGGGAACGGCATCGATCATGGGCAAATCGTTATCGGAATCGCCAAATACGGCCACCTCATCGGGCGTCAGGCCCAAAGCGCGCGCTAGCTCCAGCGCAGCGCAGCCCTTGTCCCAACCAGCCGGAAGGATGTCAAACAGGCGCACTCGGTTGTTGGGAAACACAAGCGAGAGCTCCGGCACCTCAGCGGCAACGCGCTCGCGCAGCTCCGCGAGCTCCTCACGTGAACGGGCGCTCCAAATATTCGCCTTGAACACCGGTGCGTCATCGACAACAGGACGGCACGGGGCCTCTTCGCCCTTGAGCCACGCGTTGCCGCCCGACTCCATGGCGCGGCGCACGCGCTCGGGGTCGCTCGTCACGCAATAGGCATCGTTATCCCAAAAGTCATCACCCAGGCTGTAGACCTTCAGATACGTATCGTCGGTCTCTTGCTCCAAATAGTCAGCCAAGCGCATAAGGGCGGCGTTGTCGGTCGCGCGCGAAGCGACCGCCTGACCGTCGACAAACATTACCTGGCCGTTGCAGAACGCGCCGGTCGAGAAGCACTCGACGCAATTGCGGAACATCCAGCCCATCGCGGACGGCTGGCGACCCGAAACCGGGCCAAAGTGCAGACCCGCCGCCTGCATGGCATGAATGCCCTCGATGGCGTAGTCGCTGGCGCCGTCATGCCCGGCTGGAATCAGCGTATCGTCCATATCGGTCAGCACAAGTTTAATCATAAGGCCCCCATTCGTATCGGTCCTACCTATTGTAACGACCTGCCAAAATAAACCTGCCCCTTTTTGGCAGGTGCGCTAGTATAGGGAACAACAGATTCGATGCGGGAGTGCCGGCGGTGCAAACCACAAGGCTGAGAGGGCATGGGGCCCAATCCTTTGAACCTGTCAGTTAATGCTGGCGTAGGGAGCATGCCGCCT
>DBFOIV010000190.1:0-6976 GCA_048489175.1 Collinsella sp.
TCGAGGTACACGCACGTACCCATTTCGTGCATCAGCTCAATATTCACCGGTGTCTCGACGATACCGCCCCCGCACGAAACCAACAGGCTGCGCTCACTTTGGAGCGAACGGAGCGCCGAGGTCTCGAGCTCGCGAAAACGACCCTCACCCTCGGTCTCAAAAATCTCGGTTACCGACTTGCCGCAACGGCGCACGACCAGGCGGTCGGTATCGATAAAACGCCGCTTGAACATGGTTCCGACGTTGCGCGCGAGCGTCGATTTGCCCGCGCCCAAAAAGCCGATAAAGAAGATATGGTCGCAGCCGTGTTTGGTGTGCTGGGACATAGCGAGACCTATTCCTCGCAGGGAAGGTCGCGCAGGGCCCGGCGCTCAAAGATACGGAAGATCTGCGTATACCACAGGTCCTGCGTCGCCTGCGGCTTAACCAAGATGGTATCGACGCCGGCGAAGTTACCGCTCCACACGTCCGTGTAGAGCTGATCACCGATCAGCACCGCCTCGTCGGCCGTGGCGCCGAGGCGCTTAAGACCCGCCTTGAGGGCAAACGGCGCCGGCTTCATGGCGTGGCTGATGGCCTCGAGCCCCAACTCGCGTGCAGAGCTCATGACCTGGTCGCGATGCCAGTTGTTGGACACCATGCACAGCTTAAAGCCTTTGGCGCGGGCGGCATCGAGCCAAGCGGAAAGCGCGGCGGGAACCTGCTCGGTATCGCGCGGCACCAGGGTGTTATCGCGATCGAGCAGAATGGCGCGTTTGCCGTCGGCCCACAGGGTTTCGAGGTCGATGCGATCGACCGAGGCAACGTATCGTTTGGGGCTAAAAATCCTCATGCTAATTCCAAGACTGTTGGTGCTCTTCGTAGGTTTGCGAGAAATACTCCTCGTCCTGCGTAATGTAGAAATACAGGTCATCGGAGTCGGTCGGCTCAAGGGTGGCCTTGAGCGCCTCGAGCGACGGAGAGCAGATGGGCGTGGGCGGCAGGCCCTCGTGCTTATAGGTGTTATACGGGCTATCGCTCTGCAGGTCGTCGGCGGTAACCTCGCCGCCGGTGACATACATCATGGTCGCATCGCTGTTGAGATAGCGCAAACCGTCGAGCTTTCCGGCAAGGCGGTTGTAGAAGACCGAGGCAACGTGCGCGCGCTGGTCGGCGTTGAGGCCCTCGCGCTCAACGATAGAGGCCAAGTTGACGATGTCGTAGTCGGACATCTCCACGCCATAGCGCTCCTTGATCTTGGCTTCGCAGCTCGCAAAGTCAAGCGACTTGTACTCGGTCTTAAACTGATCGAGCATAGCGCGAATCACGCCATCGGCCGTCGGCGAATCACCCAAGGAATAAGTCTTAGGGAACAAGAAACCCTCGAGCGAGTCGTTGACGGCGCCCTTAAGGAAGCTATAGTCGTCAACGTAGTTGGAGGCCTTGGCCTGGTTGAGGAAGTCTTCCTTAGAGATGCTGTCGTAGGCCTGGGCCACACGGTCGGCGACTTGATCGACCGTTAGGCCCTCAGGGATAGTCAGCGCATTGGAGCCCGCGTTGGGGCCTTCCATGAGCTGCTGAACAACCTTGGTCGCATCCATAAGTGTGGTGAACGAATAATCACCGGGCTTGAGCGACATATCGGCGTTGAGCTTTTTCACCGCCGCATAATAATCCTTGGGATTTTCGACGATATGATTCTCGGAGAGAATCGAAGCGATGCTGTCACCCGAGGCACCATCGGGAATCGTGATAGTAACCTGCTGGCCTGCAACGACTTTCGCACCCTCACCGCCAAAGAAGCCCTTGACGGCTGGCACGACAAAGAAAACGATCGCGACAAGCGCAAGCACGGCAAAAACGCCACCGATAATCATAGGCACCGGGGAGCTTTTCTTTTGAGCACCGCGACGAGCATGCGTGTTGTAGCTCGAGCGGGTCGCCGGAGCAACGCCATGCGAACCACGAGCGTGATGCGAATGCGATTGGGGGGCCTGCGTTCGCTGGGTAGGTGCCTGCTGCTTAAAGCGGGTGCCGCCTGCAGGCTGGGCCGTACGAGCAGTGGGCTGCTGAGCCGCGTGAGAAGCCGAATGCTGAACCGAACGAGCAGAAGGCTGCTGACCCGTCCGTTGAACAGGTTGGGCCGAACGAGAGAAGGACTGCGCCGGGCGCGCGACAGGCTGAGCTGCGCACTGCGTCGGCTGTGCCGGACGCTGGCCAGGCTGGGCAGGGCGCGACACCGGCTGCTGTGTACGATTCGGCTGGCGCGGATCGGAAGCACTAGGCATGCGAAACCTCCTCGTTTTTACGATCGAGCCACGTCTGCAAAAACAGGCTGGCGGCAATCATGTCGATCTTGCCTCTCATCTGCTTTTCGTTGAGTCCCTGCTCGCGCAGGATACGCTTGGCCTCTTGCGAGGACAGACGCTCGTCCTCAAACTCCAACGGAAGATCGAGCTCGTCGGCAATCTTTTGCGCCACAGCGGCAACGCGCTCGG
Organism: Collinsella sp.; assembly: GCA_048489175.1. GTDB lineage: Bacteria > Actinomycetota > Coriobacteriia > Coriobacteriales > Coriobacteriaceae > Collinsella. Next base: position 2,478 of record DBFOIV010000190.1, read on the forward strand.
CCTGAGGGCCGGGCTCACCGGCCATGGTCAGGGGACGTCCGCTTACCAGGATGTCGGGCTCATAGTCCTCAACCAGGTAGCGGAACGTCTTGGCCATACCGGTGACCTCGGCAGCCGGAAGCACCTTGACAGGCATCGCCATCTTGCTATCACGGCTCGAGACGGCAATGCCAATCCTGGTCTCCCCTATGTCCAGCGCGAGCGCAACCACAGCGACTTCTTAGATTCTTAGGCGCCGAGCGCGGTCTTAGCGGCCGCGAGGGCATCGGCGATGCCGGCAGCATTCTTGCCACCGGCCTGGGCCATGTTGGGACGACCGCCACCGCGACCGTCGACCAGACCCGCGATCTGCTTGATCACGTTACCGGCGTGGAAACCGGCCTTGACGGCGTCATCGGAGCCGGCAGCGAGCAGGGCCGGAGTGCCCTTCTCAGTCACGCTGGCGACGACACAAGCGACAGGGCCGGCGACCTTCTGATGCACGGTATCCCATACGTTGCGCAGGTCGGCAGCCTCAAGGCCCTGGAGCTCAGCGACAACGAGATTATAGCCGTCGAGCTCGACGGCGCCCTCGATGGCGCTGGAAATGGCGTCGGAGGAGCCACCGGTCAGAGCCTTCTTGAGCTTATTGGACGTCTCGCGCAGCTCGGCCTGCAGGTTCTCCACGCGGGCGGGAACCTCGTCTACGCGGCACTTGAGCGCAGCGGCGGCGGCGTCGACGAGCGCCAGGCGGTCGGCCATATAGTCGAGAGCACCCTTAGAGGTCACGGCCTCGATACGACGGACATTCGAGCCCGTAGAGGACTCGGAAATGATCTTGAACAGGCCAATCTCAGCAGTGTTGGCAGCGTGCGTGCCACCGCAGAGCTCGCGGGAGAACGGCTGGTCCTCGGCGCCCACGGAGACGACGCGGACGACATCGCCGTACTTCTCGCCAAACAGAGCGACAGCGCCGGCAGCCTTAGCCTCGTCGATGCCCATGACACGGGTCACGACCGGCTTGGAAGCGAAGATCTGCTGGTTGACCAGGTCCTCGACAGCCTTGAGCTGCTCGGAGGACAGGGCCTCGAAGTGCGTAAAGTCAAAGCGCAGGTGCTCGGGCGTCACCAGCGAGCCGGCCTGGGAGACGTGCTCGCCCAGGACCTGCTTAAGGGCGGCGTCGAGCAGGTGCGTGGCGGTGTGGTTGCGGCGCAGGAAGCCACGGCGCTCGGCGTCGAGCGCGGCGGTCACGGTAGCACCGACGGCCAGCGTGCCCTCGGCAACGTGGGCGACGTGAGCATACAGGCCGTTGTGGTTCTTGGTATCGGAAACGGTCAGCGAAACGCTCTCGGCGGAAAGCTCGCCGGCATCGCCCTGCTGGCCACCCATCTCGGCGTAGAACGGGGTGCGGTCGAGCACGACCTCGACGTCCTCGCCGGCGGCAGCGGACTCGACGGACTCGCCGTTGCGAACGATGGCGACAACCTTGGCACCCTCGATCGCATCGTTGTCATAGCCGTCGAACTCGGTCGCGACGACCTTGTCGGAAAGCTCGACCCACACGTCGTTGAAGCTGCCCCAGGCATCGCCCTTGGCGTTGGTACGAGCGCGGGCCTTCTGGTCCTCCATGCAGGCGGTGAAGCCGTCCATGTCGACGTCGTGGCCAGCAGCGCCGGCGATCTCGACAGTCAGGTCAATAGGGAAACCAAAGGTGTCGTGCAGCTTAAAGGCAACGTCGCCCGGAAGGACGGCGCCGTCGGCGAGCGCGGCCAGGGCCTCGTCCAGGTAGACGCGACCGTTGTCGAGCGTCGTGGAGAAGCGCTCCTCCTCGGAGGCGACGATACCCTTGACGAGCGCGACGTTCTTGAGCAGCTCAGGATAGGCCTCGCCCATCTGAGCGTTGACCTCGTCGATAAACTTGGTCAGGAAGGCGCCCTCGATGCCCAGCAGGCGACCGTGAAACACGGCGCGGCGGAGCAGGCGGCGAAGGACGTACTCGCGACCCTCGTTACCGGGCAGGATGCCGTCAGAGATCATGAAGTCGACGGCACGGGAGTGGTCGGCGATGATGCGAAGAGAACGGCTGGCGCCGGAGTAATCGTCGGCGTCATAGGTCTTGCCGCTGATCTCCTCGCCCAGCTTGATGAGGTGCTGCATCAGATCGCCGTCGTAATTGGCGGTCTTGTGCTGCATGATAGCAGCCATGCGCTCCAGGCCCATGCCCGTATCGAGGTTGCGGTGCGGCAGCTCCGGCATGGAGCCGTCCTCCTGACGGTCGTACTGGGTAAACACGAGGTTCCAGAACTCAAGGAAGCGGTCGCAGTCGCAGCCGGGCTTGCAGTCGGGGCTGCCGCAGCCGACCTCCTCGCCCATATCAAAGTAGATCTCGGAGCACGGACCGCAGGGGCCGGTGGGGCCAGCGGCCCAGAAGTTGTCGTCCTCGCCCAGGCGGGAGATGTGGTCCTCGGCAACGCCCAGAGAACGCCACACGTCGTGGGTCTCGTCGTCCTCGGTAAAGACGGTAAAGTACAGGCGGTCGAGCGGCAGCTTGAACTCCTTGGTGATGAGCTCAAAAGCCCAAGCGCAGGCCTGCTGCTTGGAGACGCCGCCAAAGGAGAAGTCACCGAGCATCTCGAAGAACGACAGGTGACGGCCGTCCTCGCCGATGCAGTCGATGTCGTTGGTGCGGACGCACTTCTGGCAAGAGATCGCGCCGATCTCCTTCATGGTCTTCTTGCCCTGGTAGTACTCCTTAAACTGGTTCATGCCAGCGTTGGCAAGCAGCAGCGAGGGATCGTCGGGAACAAGGGACGAAGAAGGATAGAGCTTAAGACCGCGCTCCTCAAAGAAGTTGAGGAACTTGGAGCGAATCTCGGCCGTAGTCATCGACGGGTAGTCAGCACTCATAGAGGGAATCTCCTCGGTTTCACATCGAAACAGTTCAAACGTAACAATATTACCATCCCACCGCGCCTATGCAAAAAAGAGGGTCGCCAAACAGCGACCCTCCAGCGAAATTGCATGTTAGCACGTATGAATGTTAACCCGAATTACCCCGCTAGTTGTCGTCATCGTCCATGGAGCCGTCGATGCCGGTTTTGGTATCGTCGTCCGAGTTGGAATCATCGTCCTTGGCAAAGGGGTTCTTGAAGAAGCCCGTGGCATCGGGCTGCAGACCCGAGAGCTTAATCCAGGGATTATCGAGCTCGGGCTTGGGCATGGCCTTGGCCTCGGGTGCAGTCTCGTTGCCGATGAGCTCGGACTCGTAGATGAAGGTGTCGTCGCCGAGCGCGTCGTAGGCGGCGACCGGGTTGCCATCGGCATCGCGGTACGGTGTGCCCTTAAACACGGCGCCGTCATAGGCCACAAGCTGGCGGCCGGTCTCATTCTCGAAGTAGTACACGAAGATACCCTTGAGGGCCGCGCACAGCGGGATGGCAATAATCATGCCGATGGGGCCCATGAGTGCCGAGCCAATAACGAGCGCCGTGAGGCTCATGATGGGATGCACCTGCACCGAGCTCTGCATGACCTTAGGAGAAATCACGTTGTCGGTGACGTTTTGCGCGACCATCGTCACGATGAGCGTCCATAACGCCAACATGGGGCTGAACATGAAACCGAGCACCGTGGCGATTGCTGCGCTCACCCAAGGACCGACGACCGGAACCAAATGCATGATGCCGGTAAAGATAGCCATGAGCGCCGCATACGGATGGCCGATGATCATAAAACCGATAAAGGCGAGGAAACCACCGCAGATGGACGTCACGACCATACCGCGCATGTAGCCGCCGACAGAGCGAGAAAGGATGGCGACCATAAAGCGGTACGAGGTCTCCTTCTCCTGACCGATGATGGTGCAAATCTCGTGGTGCATGCGAGGGTAGTCGCAGGCCATCCAGTACGCAAGCACCAGACCAAGGAAGATAACGAACAACTGCGAAGCCGTATTGGTGATGAGCGGGAACACACCGCGGCCAAGCTCGGCAGCGATCTGAGACACATACTTCGATGCCACGGCAACCAGCGACGAAAGATTATCGTCCAAATACTCCTTAAGCGGCGTGTTGTTGAGCGTCTTGGCATGCGAGATCATCTCATTGAGATCGCCACCCGCAACACGAAGCTGCTCGGGCAGGCGGCTCAGGACTTCCATGATCTGACCAAAGAGAATCGGCGACAAGATGCAAACGACACCGACGAGCACGGCAACAACAACAATAAGCGCGATAAGCGAACCGATGCCGCGATTCACGCCATGGTGCTCGAGCCAGTTGGTGATCGGGGACATCACAAAGGCAATGATGGAACCAACGGCGAGAAACTCGATAACCGGCGCCAGGATGCCCATAAGGTTAAAGATGACAGCAGCAATAACAATGCAGCCGACAACAGCCCAAATGCGCAGCGTCAGAACGCGGGTGTCGCGCAGCACGCGATCGGTTTGTTGGGGGTGCTCACTCATGAACGAATCATCACTCCGTCGGGGTCGATCTTGTCCTGAATCTTCTTAAGCG
>DBFOIV010000191.1:0-4299 GCA_048489175.1 Collinsella sp.
AAAACGTTGCGGGTATACTAGTAGCGTTATACCAACGGCAGCTGGCGCATGCCGCCGCGGCCATTCGAAACGGAGACATCATGATTACCGTCATCATCGGCATCGTTGTTGTCATTGTGATTGTCTGCGCCATCGCCGGCATCTACAACAACATGGTCACCAAGCGTAACCGCATCGATAACGCCTGGCAGAACATCGATACGCAGCTGCAGCGCCGCAACGACCTGATCCCCAACCTGGTCGAGACCGTCAAGGGCTACGCCAAGCACGAGCAGGAGACGCTCTCCGCCGTGATCAGCGCGCGTAACACCGCCGTCAAGGCCACCACGCCCGAGGCCAAGATGGAAGCCGACAACGTGCTGACCGGTGCGCTGCGCCAGCTCTTCGCCGTAGCCGAGGCCTATCCCGATCTTAAGGCAAACACCAACTTTACGCAGCTGCAGGCATCGCTCGAGGATACCGAGAACAAGATTAGCTATGCACGCCAGAGCTACAACGACTGCGTGCTCAGCTACAACAACGCCATTCAGACGTTCCCGGCTGTCATCTTTGCCGGCATCTTCCAGTTTAAGGAGCGCCAGGGCTTCGAGGCCGCCGAAGCAGCCCGCCAGGCCCCGACCGTCAAGTTCTAGTAGTTTGACAGCGCATCCTTAATCGGCCAAATGCATAAACCGCCCCGTCGAATGCATACTTCGACGGGGCGGTTTCCTTTTTCGCAAAGGTTCCCCTCTAAGCGCCGTGCATTTTTAGGAGTATTCAACATAACCAAGAGCTTCGGGCGCCACGATAAGTGCCAAAGACCGCGAATATCCCTGTAAATCAAACGCTATAAGCCCATAACCCCGCCCATCATCCGTAGAAAACATCGAGAACTCCCGATTTTTTGCCCGAGGTCGGTATGCAGGGGCCTTCGATTGCAGAATACTCGCAAAAATGCACGTCGCCACCACCCCCACATGGCGCGAACCAAAACAAAAGCGCGGCCTTCCTTTCCGGCGCACTCCGCGGGACGAAAAAACCTCCGCCGCACGAAGTGCGCAGCGGAGGTTCTTTCATGTCCGAGGACGCGCCGGAAAGGAAGGTCGCCCTCGGGCCGGACAGCTAAGACAGCTTACGCGACGGTGTAAACCCAGTTGTGCTTGTCCTCGACAGCACCAGACTGGATGCCGGTCAGAGTCTCGCGGAGCTTCTTCATCACGGGGCCGATCTCGGTGTAGCCAGCCGGGAAGGTCACGGTCTCGTCGGCGCCATAGACCTTGTTGTCAATCTCGCCCACCGGGGAGATGACGGCAGCGGTGCCGCACAGGCCGCACTCCACAAAGGTGCCGGCCTTGACCTCGGCCCACTCGACGGGACGTTGGTCAACGGTCATGCCCAGGTCCTGAGCGACCTGAACGAGCGAACGACGGGTGATGGAGGGCAGGATGGAGTCGGTGTGCGACTGCGGAACGACGAGCGTGCCATCCTCTTTCACGAACAGGACGTTGGCGCCACCGGTCTCCTCGACATAGGTGCGGGACTCGGAGTCGAGATACAGGTTCTCGGCATAGCCCTCGCGATGGGCCTCCATCGTGGGCTTAAGGGACATGGCGTAGTTCAGGCCGGCCTTGATGTTGCCGGTGCCGTGCGGTGCGGCACGGTCATACTCGGAAACGCGCAGCTTGACGGGCTTGAGGCCACCCTTAAAGTACGGACCGACCGGGGTCACGAGAATGCGGAACGTGTACTCAGGAGCGGGAGCCACGCCGATCACGTCACCGGAGCCGATCATAAACGGACGCACGTACAGGGTCGCGCCGGAACCGAAGGGCGGAACCCAGGCGGCGTTGGCAGAAACAACCTGCTTGACGGCCTCAACGAACTTGTTCTTGGGGAACGGGGGCATCTCGAGGCGCTGCGCAGAGTTGTACATGCGCTCGGCGTTCATGTCGGGACGGAAACAGACGATGCTGCCGTCCTCGGCGGTGTAGGCCTTCAGGCCCTCAAAGACCTCCTGGCAGTAATGGAAGATGCCGCCGCACTCGGAGACATGCAGGGTGTGGTCGGTGGTCAGGCCGCCCTCGTCCCACTCACCATCCTTCCAATGGGCCTCGTAGCTGTAATCGGTCTTCATGTAGCCAAAGCCGAGGCTACCCCAATCGATATCCTTCTTCTCGACAGTCATATGTCGCTCCTTACATACACAGTTGCATACTCGCGAACCCGCACGCAAGGACCGAGGCCGACCGCGTCGCAACGTCGCACGCCCGGAGCGTAGAGCCGGACGGGACACGCGAGCAGCATCAAAGCCGATGGCACGTCGATTCGCATGCACGAGATTGTACTCCCCGCACGCGTCTGATAAAACGCTTTTCTTTAACTAAGTAAAGTATTTTCATTTGACCGAAACTAAAGAGGCCCGCCACCGTAAGCGGTGACGGGCCTCAACGGCACGGTTTGCGCGCTGGCTCGAGCTACACGTTCTTTTTGCCCAGCTTAGCCTTGACCAGACCGACCACGGTCGGGATGATCGACACGGCAACGATGCCGATAATCAGCAGCTCAAAGTGCTCCTGCACAAAGGGAATGCCGCCAAAGAAGTAGCCCAGCAGCGTAAAGACCGTCGACCAGGTAATGCCGCCCAGCACGTTAAAGACGACAAAGTTGCGCCAGTGCATGCCGCCCATACCGGCGATAAAGGGCACAAAGGTGCGGATAAACGGGAAGAAGCGGCCCAGGAAAATAGCCAGGTGGCCCCACTTGTCCAAGAAGTCCTCGGACTTTTTAATGCGCTCGGGCGTCATGGCCTTGACCTTGCCCGAAGCGATGATCTTGCGGCCAAAGAAGTGGCCGATCATAAAGTTGCACTGATCGCCCAGGATGGCTGCGGCCCATGCGGTTGCCAGAAGCGCCACGATGTTAAAGCCGCCGTTGTGGGCAAAGAAGCCCGAGGCAAACAGCAGCGAATCGCCGGGAAGGAACGGGAAGAAAACCACGCCCGTCTCGATAAAGATGATCAGGAACACGCAGCCGTAGGCCATGAGCGGGCCGGCGGCGATCCAGCTGGCAATCGCGGTGCGCGGATCCTTAAGCAGCTCGGCGATAAAATTGATGAAACCCATGAAGTAAAACCTCTCAGTTGTGGGCGCGGATACGTCCAAGTTGACCAGTATACGGTTGCTGCGCCCCCTCGTGCGCAACCCCACAAAAGCATGACTCCATTACCAGCAAGTTTGCATAACTGACACCTGTCGTGCAATGCCGCCAAGATTGTCCTTCCTAATCCCTAGCGAATCGCTATACTTTATTGAATCGCATTGCCATGGCGCTAAGGGAGGGCGGCCGGTGAGCTTTATCAATACCGTTCGCGAGGACATCAAGACCGTCCAGGCGCAAGACCCCGCCGCGCAAAACGGTCTGGTCATCTTCCTTTCCTATCCTGGCCTGCACGCCAAGTGGAACCACGTGCCCGAGCACTGGCTCTGGGAGCACGGTCATCGCTCGCTCGCCCGCGTGCTCTCGCAAATCACCCGCCACATCACCGGCGTCGAGATTCATCCCGCTGCACAGATCGGCAAGCACTTCTTTATCGACCACGCCATGGGCGTCGTCATCGGCGAGACCACCATTGTGGGTGACAACTGCGTGCTCTACCAGGGCGTCACGCTCGGCGGTACCGGCAACGAGACCGGCAAACGCCACCCCACCCTAGGCAACAACGTCACCGTGGGCACGGGCGCCAAGGTGCTCGGCAACATCCGCATCGGCAACAACGTCAAAATCGGCGGCAACTCGGTTGTCGTCAAGGACGTGCCCGACAACTGCACCGTCGTGGGCGTGCCGGGACGCATTATCAAGCGCAACGGCTGCCGCGTGTTTGAGGAGAGCTTCGATGCCAAGCAGCACCGCGAGTACATGCCCGATGACGCCGCCGAGCAGAGCGCCCTCAACCGCCAGGGCATCACCGAGAATGCCCGCCGCGTCAAGGAACTCGAGCGAGAGGTGGCCGAGCTCAAGGCCCTCGTCGCCAAGCTCGCGGACGAGCGTTAGGAACGCAAGCGGCACAAAACGACATCGGCATCAACGCAAGAAGGCGCGCCAGGGAATCCATCCCCGGCGCGTCTTTCTTTTTGATGTGACATGCGGAACTGTCCCTTTGTCACATTATGCGAACTGACTCAGATAGAGGTCGGCGTAGGCACCCTCGGCAGCCAGCAGCTCCTTATGCGTACCTTGCTCGATAATGTTGCCGTGATCCATGACCAAGATCAGGTCGGCGTCCACGATCGTCGACAGGCGATGCGCGATCACAAAGCTCGT
>DBFOIV010000192.1:0-5439 GCA_048489175.1 Collinsella sp.
GCTCTATTGTTGGGGCAGTATGTGTCGAGCAGGACGTGGAACCGCTGGTTGTGGCTCGGCTCGAGCAGGTGGACGAGCTCGTGGGCGACAACCATGTCAAGGCACTCGACGGGGTAGGCGGCAAGTTCTCGTGCGATGCGAATGGCGCCGGTTTTGGGCGTGCATGATCCCCAGCGCGTTTTCATGCTGCGCACGGAAACGCGGGAAACGTCGACACCCATTGCGATTTCGTATGCGTGCACAATATCGCGCAGTGCCGATGTGACCTCGGACGTATAGAGCTGGTCAATATGGGCTTGGATCTCACTGGGCGTTAAGCCGTCGAGGGTCGCGTTCCACTTGGCCTGCGGACGTTCGTCTGGCTCGTCGGTACCCATAAAACTTGCGAAGGTGGCCTGCTTGGGCCGCGGTGCGGGTGATGCAAAGTTGCGATCGAGCGCATCTTGTACCGTGATGGGCTTGCCCCAAAGTGCAATGATGGACGAGGGGCTGAGCGGCTCTCGCGCCGTCGCCTGACGTTGCTCGCGCTGGGCAAGTCGTCTGATAATCCAGGCGCTGTTGCGCTTCACAAACGCTTCGATACGCTCGCGGCTGGCGCCGAGCGGTGCGCTGGCGTGGACCTCACCGCTCGATGTGACGCGCAGGTTGAAGTTTTTGACGCGCTTTTTGGTAACGACGACGGGGATGGGAGTCCCATCCGGTTGGGGTAGGAAAAGCGTAAATTGCTGCGTCAAAAGTGGTCCTTCAGATTGGGGACGGGCCGGCATGTCGACCGTTCGGCATGCCGGCCCGCTCAGGGGATGTGAAATTAATAACGCTCAAAGAAGGCAAGGGCATTATCGCTGCAGAGCTTCTGCATCACGGTCTTGCCAAAGTGCTTGGAGAGCATGTTCTGGAACTCGGGCATCTTGCTGGCATCGGAGAGGAAGGCGGGCACCGTGGCACCGTCCCAGTCGCCGCCGAGCGCGATGGCGTCCTCGCCGCCCAGGTCGAGCCAGTGCTCGATATGTGCCGCCAGCTGGTCGAAGGTGACGTCTGCGGCTGTCTTGTCGGTTGCGTCGTTGGAAAGGAACTCGCTGCAGTAGTTGAGGCCGACGATGCCACCCATGTCGCGAATGGTGCGGAACTGGTCGTCGGTGAGGTTGCGCTTAACGCCGCAAACTGCACGAGAGTTGGAGTGGCTGGCGACGAAGGGACGTGTGGCGTGGGCGACAACCTCGTCAAAGCACTCATCGTTGAGGTGGGAGACGTCAAGCACCATGCCGGCGTGCTCCATCTGCGTAAGTGCCTCGATGCCGGCGGCGGTGAGGCCGGCGTGGGTATCGTGTCCGCTCGCGAGCGGTCCCTGCGCATTCCAGCTGAGCGATGACATGAGTACGCCCAAGCTCTTGAGCACCTCGATCAGCGCGGGGTCCTCGGCAAAGAACGTGGCGTTTTCGATGGTGTGGATGCAGGCGACCTTGCCGTCTTTGAGCGCGGGGCGAATGTCTGCCGCGCTGCGTACGTTGACCATGCGGTCGTGGTTGAGCATTGCCTGGCCGCTCATATGCGCCATGATCTGCGCCTGGAAGCGCGCGGCGTGGGCGGTGGGAATCTCATCGGGGACAAACGTGGCGAAGCACTGTGCCCATGGCGTGTTGCCGATCTTTGCGAGCGAGATGGCACAGGCGTTGCCCTCGATGAGGTCGAAATCTTGCGGATGCGTTTCGTCGCCGGGGAAATAACCGTCGGTGCCGGCGGTAAAGCGCAGGTCGAGATCGAGCGTGGCCCAGCCGATGCGGTCGGCGGTGTCGCAGTGTAGGTCAAATACGGGATATGCCATGGTTCCTCCGGTTGCAGCGTTTCTTTGCAAACTGTCATTGAATTGTATGACTAGGGTATAGTTAGCGCCATATGTTCATGGCGGCCCGTGTTGTGCGCCGCCCTTATTACGGAGGTTACCATGTCCAACCAGGGCAAGAAGGTCAAGACCCATTATCGCGGCACGCTCGATGACGGCACGCAGTTCGATAGCTCCTACGATCGCGGCGAGCCGCTGGAGTTCACCTGCGGCGCCGGTCAGATGATCAAGGGCTTCGACGCCGCTGTTGTCGACATGCAGGTGGGCGAGAAGAAGACCGTGCACATTCCTGCTGCCGATGCCTACGGCGAGCACAATCCCGAGATGGTTATTACCTTCCCGGCCGAGCAGGTTCCCAACATCGAGCAGATCGAGAAGGGCATGAAGCTCTTCCTGTCCACGCCGAGCGGCATGCCTGTCCCCGCCGTCGTCATCGACGTAACGCCCGAGGCTGTGACGCTCGATGCCAACCACGAGCTTGCCGGCAAGGACCTCAACTTTGATATCGAGCTCGTCGAGGTCGAGGGTTAGAGCATGCCTGAGCGCTTGGTTTCGACGACATGCTTGGGAAATCTCAACGATCCGTCCTATGAACTTCTGCTTCGCCGGAAGCTGGGCGGCGTCTTTGAAGTTGACGAGCTACTGCTCGATTGGGACCAGGCTGATGTATGCGCGTTTGTGGGCGTGACGGAGCTGGGGCGCACGGTCGATGTTCGGCTGGATACTGCCGACGGCGGTCGTTTTGTCGACGGCGACGTGCTCGCCGTCGACCGTTCGGGCGTGGTGCCCGTGGCGGTTGTCGTGCGCCTGCGCAGCGCCGAGGTTTATTTGGTCGAAGTTGACCGCATGGACCCGATTGCGCTCGCGCATGCGTGCTGGGAGATCGGCAATATGCATGCGCCGCTTTTTCGAGGCGATTCGGACGAGTATACCGTGCGCATGTATACGCCGGTGCAGCCTGTTTTGGGCCGCATGCTCCGGGGCGTCGAGGGCGTTCGGCTCTCGACGGTTACCCGTGAACTCGATTCGGACCGGCGCTTTGCGTCGAGTGCGGCGGATGCCGTTGTGAGTATGGCACCAGACTTTACGATCGTAAAGAAGGCGCGCGGTTAACGTGCGTATAAGTAAGGCGGACTTTGAGAGACAACTATTCAAAGTCCGCCTTTCTGTTGATGAGATGCTGTGGGGGAGCATATGGGTCTTGAAGGAATCAAGCTGATTGCATGCGATTTGGACGGCACGTTGCTGCATCCGGGGGAGCGCGAGCCGCGTTCCGAGGCCTTTGAGCTCATCGATGAGCTGCATCGTCGCGGTATCGTGTTTATGCCGGCGAGCGGCCGTCAATATGCGAGCTTGCGCTATCTGTTTGCCCCGGTGGCCGATGAGCTCGCCTATGTATGCGAAAACGGAGCCCTGGTGATGAGCGAGGGACGTGCCGTTGTCAAGCGTTCCATGGAGCGTAGCCTTGCTATGGATATCGCGAATGCCGTGGTTGCGTATCCCCATGCCGACGTGACCCTTTCGTGTGAGGGACACCTCTACACCATGAGCGGCAACGATGCGTTCGTCGATCATTTGCGCTATGAGGTCCACTGCGATGTGGCGGTGGTCGCCCGCCCCGAGGACATCGACGAGGACGTCATTAAGATTGCCTTCCAGACGCCCGAGGTGGATCAGCCGGCGGCCCTGGAGTATTTTGAGCGCCTCTTTAGCGACCGTGTTGACGTGATGACGTCGGGAACCGAATGGACGGACTTTATCGGTTTCGGTTCGGGCAAGGGCTCCGCGCTTGCCGATTACGGTCGTGCCCTGGGTATTTCGCCCGATGAGATGATGGCGTTTGGCGACAATGAGAACGATCGCGACATGCTCAACGTCGTGGGCCATCCCTATCTGATGGAGAGCTGCAACCCCTCTATGCGTGGCATTAACGACCGCGTCCGCTACGTGCGCACGGTCGAAGAAGAGCTGCGTCGTCTACTTGCTGAGTAGACATTTGGGACATGTCTAGGAATCTACTTTTTGCTGCAAAGTGCGGAAAGGTGGATTTTAAGGCATGTTCCAAACATCTACCGGCAGTCGGGGCAGAGACCCTCGAAGATGGTGTAGTGCGACGTGACGTGCCAGCCGATTTGCTCGGACGCTTTGGCGTCGAGCTGGGCATCGAAGGGGAGCGGTACGTCGATGACGCGGCTGCATGAGGTGCAGATGATATGTGCGTGCGGCTCGATCGTGCGATCGAAGCGGCTGCCGCCCGGCGTCTTGATGGAGAGGATCTCGCCGGCGTCGGCCAAGAGATTGAGGTTGCGGTAGACCGTACCGCGGCTGATTTTGTCATCCTGCGCGCGCACGACGTTGTAGATTTCGTCGGCGGTGGGATGGTTGTAGCTTTGGCGCACGGCGTCAAGAACCAGCTTTCGCTGCTTGGTATTCCTTCTTTGCACCGCCATGCGCCTCGCCTCTTTTCTATCAACGGTCGTAGGTAAATGATACCGTATTTAGCACACAATACTAATAATGAGGACTGAAACCGTCTTCATTGGCAAGTGGGGCTCGGGCCTGGGCATCTACAAGGCGAAAACGCGTTCCCATGCGCTCGTAGGAGGCATGAAGTGCCTCGAGATGAGATAGGATGTCTGCCGGAGCTCCCTGTATCTCCATCTCGACTGAGCCGTCTTCCATGTTACGCACCCAGCCGGTGAGTGCGCGTGCCTGCGCGAGGTTGGTGTTGGTAAAGCGAAAACCAACGCCTTGGACTTGCCCCGCCCAGCGCAGGAAATAACGCAGGGGAGTGTCTTGAGTGGCCTCGTCGCTTGCAAGCACGGTAAGCCTGCGGCGCAGCTCGAGCTCGACGTTTGACGGTTTTTGAGGCTCTCGACTGCCGCCGGTGACGCTGGAGAAGAACGTATCGAAGAGGCCCATCGCTATGCCTGCTTGCCTGCGTCGGCCGGGAAGGTTATGCCGGCCTGCTGACGCACGGCATCCATGATGCGTAGTGAGACGAGCGTGACATCGCGGTAGTGGCCAAGCTCGTGGCGTCCCGCCGGGGTCTCCCAAATCTCTTCCTTGACGTTATCGATGCCGCCGATGGCGGTGATAAAGTCTGTGAGTTCGTATTCCATGGTGTTGCTCGATTTGGGCAGGTCGAGCACGCGGCCGTTGTCGCCCTGTTCGCGCGGCGCCTCGGTCGCCGAGCCGCGTACGACGTCGCCGCGATAGTCGATGCGGACGTTGCGGGGCGTTGACAGATGGTCAATCTGGATAGTGCCACGCTCGCCTTCGATCTGCGAGGGCAGTAGGTCATTCGTAATTTTGGAGTGCGCGAGCTCGACGGAGATGCGGCCTCCGCCATAGCTGGCGAGGATGGAACCGCAGCCGTCGATGGGGCCGTGCGTGAGCTGTCGCGTGGTGGGGTCGAGCAGAGTAGTCATGCTCGTAAGGCCGGAGGGCATGCCGAAAATCTCGACCATGGGCTCGACGGCGTAGACGCCAATGTCCATGAGGGAACCCGATGCCATATTGCAGTCGAAGATATTGGTGGCGCGTCCCGCGAGAATCTCGTTGTAGCGCGAGGAATACTTGCCAAAGCGCAATGAGGC
>DBFOIV010000193.1:0-19613 GCA_048489175.1 Collinsella sp.
CTCATGCTGTCCCTCTCTGTATATGGTGTACTCATAGGTGTACTAAACCCTAGGAATCTTCTCGGAATAAAGTTACTATGGGTTCGGCGTTAGTCAAGGGAAAACCCGACTAATCCACTCGACTTTTCTAGATGTGGGACAAAATAACCAGGTTTGTTTGTCCCACTTACTTAAGATTTGGGACAAACAAACCTGGTTATGCTGTCTCAGATGCGATGGGAGGGTAGGTATGCTCATTTCTTCCAAGGGCCGCTATGCCCTCCGGCTGATGATCTATATCGCGGCGCTCGGTGACGCCGAGGGCAAGATTGCTCTGCGCGAGGTTGCCGACCGCGAGCATATCTCGCAAAAGTATCTGGAGCAGCTGGTTCGTCCGCTTATGAAGGCGGGCCTGCTTAAGAGCGTGCGCGGCAAGGGCGGCGGCTACATGATGGCCAAGGACCCGGCCGAGGTGCGTGCTGGCGACATCCTGCGCGCTGTCGAGGGCAGCACGGCGCCCGTGGCGTGCGACGGCATCGACAACAGCTGCACCCGCAGCGATTTGTGCTCGACCGTCAAGTTCTGGCGCGGTCTGGATGACGTGATCGAAAAGTACGTCGACGGCGTGACGTTGGCCGACCTGGCCGCCGTCCCCGAGATCAACTTCGACATCAAATTGTAGGTTGAGCGCAATTCCTTAAGATTTCGCGGAGGGTTGTTGCCGTTTACCGAGGGGTTGTTGTGCAACAACGGGCGAGCTGCAATACTTATTTTATCTTTGCAAACTGAACTTTAACTACACCATGCAGGGAGGATCTTATGCAGCCCAAGCATTCTGCTATTGTCGCGGGCCTGACGCTGGCGCTTTCGTTTGGCGCCGTTTCCGCGCCGGCACCCGCCGCTGCCGAGGAGCCCACGCCGGGCGTTGCCTCGGATGCCACCGATATCGATAAGGGTCTCTACACCCAGCAGTCCTTCTCGGGCGTGCTGAGGTCGGTTCAGGGTGTTTCGTTTGTCAACGTGACCGCCGAGATGAAGTACTTCACCAAATACGAGAGCCACGGCAACTATAACCAGGGATTTTCGTATGGTGACGGCTATAACGCACTGGGCTATTACCAGTTCGACCGTCGTTGGTCGCTCATTCCGTTTATGAAGCAGGTTTACAACTACAGCCCCGAAAAATACAGCATGCTCAAGGATGCGATTGATCGCGGCAGCGAGATTTCCAACACGAGCAATGCCATGTACGAGAACGGCCAGCTCACCGAGTTGGGCCATATCGCTCAGGATGCCTTCCAAGGTGCGTATAACACCGATCCTGTTGAGTTCTCAGCACTTCAAGATGCCTATGCGTACAACTCGTACTATGCGGTGACCGAGGCGTGGCTCAAGAGCGGCCTGGGTATTGATATTTCGGGCCGCGCCGATTGCGTCAAGGGCATGGTGTGGAGCATTACCAACATGTGCGGCACCGGTGGCTGCAGAGACTTTTTCCGCTGGGCGAATCTTTCCAACGATATGTCCGACCGCGAGTTTGTGACGGCGCTTTCCAACAGCGTGGTCAATAACGTGGCGACCAAGTATGCAAGCCAGCCCCAGTACCACGAGGGCTGGAAGAACCGCTACCGCAATGAGCTAAAGGACTGCTTGGTTTATATCGCTGAGGACGAGGCTGCCGCCGCGACGCCCGAGCAGCCCGAGCCTACGCCGGCGCCCTCGCCGACACCTGATTCGAATGACGGCTCGAGTGACGATGTCAACGATGACAGGATGGATGCGCCCTCGACCGATGCTGACGGTAATGGCTCTGCTGGCGGCACTACCAACGACGGCTCTGCCCCGAACGGCTCCAATTCGAACGGCTCTGCTGCGGGCGATTCGTCTTCAAGCTCTGTCGGCAATACGGACAGCGACGCTTCTGGTTCGACCGACGCTGACACCTCTAACTCATCTACCGGCTCGAGCGATTCGTCCGTTGGCACCGGCTCTAACAATGGCTCCGGCTCTGATGTAACGCCTGATTCCGATGATTCCAAGGACGACTCGAATAAGGCGCCGGACGCTCCCGTTGCTTCGCCGGACAAGAAGCCTTCTTTCTCCGTGCAGCTTGGTTCTACGCTGGGCTCTTCGCTGATGGCTGGCGTCAATAATGGCTCGACTCAGAACAAGGACAACTCTGATCAGGTTTCCACGGAAAAGACCGAGTCCGCAAAGGGCGACTCCAAGGACAAGGCTTCCGAGAAGGCTGAATCCGATAAGGGTCCTAGCTCTGATGAGAAGGGCGACAAATCCGCTCAGAAGAAGGACGAGAACAAGGACAAGACCGAGGACGGAAAGCAGCAGGGCGAGGACGGCGGTAAGGGCAACACCGACAACCAGGTCCAGGAGCAAAATGACTCCAAAACGGTGACCACTACGACCACCACAACCAAGTCATCTGGCGGCAATATGCCCAAGACGGGCGATCTGATTGTGATGGCGAGCCTTGCCAGCGCGAGCTTGGCCACGCTGGGCGCTACGTCTATCGTAAGTGGTAAGCATAAGCTCGATCAGCAGAAGAAAGCTTCTGGGGAGGACGACTCTGAGGAGTAGCCTCTTGGTTGCTAGATAATTAAAGAGTTGGGACGGGGTCCGGTGCGAATGCATCGGGCCCCGTTTTGTTGCGCAACGATTAGTTGTGCCCCCTCACACCTCTTGTTGCTACCGTTGCCCGATATGATCGCGCGGCGGCATCGGTACGCGCGAGGAGGTCATTACAATTGGCACCGTGTTGTGATTTAGGGGGAACGTTTTGGTGTCTGAACAGGCAAATAATGGTTGTGCTGCCGGCTTTGGCGTGCGTTTGATCGGCTGTGCCGACGATGCGGCTTTACCCATTGGCATGCACGACTATGCGGAGGCTCTTGGTTGCTGCACGCTGGTCGACAAGACCATGTTTATTGCAGATGTGTTGGATTGCGACGCGTCCGTTGTGGTGTGCTGTCGACCCGAGGGTTTTGGCAAGAGCATGAACTTGTCGATGCTCAGGGCTTTTCTGGAGCGTCCGGCGGTCAGTCGCGCTGGTCAGCGTTTGTTTGCCGATGCTCAGATTTGGGATGCAGACGGCGGGCGCTATCGGGATGAGTACGCTTGCTATCCGGTGATATCGCTGGACTTTTCTGGCGCTGCGAGGCGTGGCACCGCTATTGCTGACGTCGTGCGCGATGCTCTTTCGGGCGAGTGCGCTCGTCTGCTGGCGCTTTTGGAGGCTCCGGATTTAGCTCGAGACAAGGTGCGTCACATCGAACGCGTTGCGCGTGGCGCGGCGAGCGAGGATGAGGTCGCCTCGGTGCTTGGCGTGCTCATAGAGCTGCTGGAGATTGCCTGCGATGAGCAGGTTGTATTGCTCGTTGATGGGTACGATGCGGCGTGGTCTCGCCGTGCGAGCGCGAGGGACGCTTCCGACGCCGATCCGGCAGAACTACTTGACCGTGCGCTGTTTGACGCCATTGCCACTGCGCGCGATTCGTTGCGGCTGACGTGTCTGATGGGGGAGTGTTCCGGTCCCGCCGAAGCGGCGCTTTCTTCGCGCGGCTGCTCGTATTGTCTGACGACGCCGCTGTCGGCGTGGTGTGACCGTTGGTTCGGTTTTTCGGATGCCGAGGTCGAGGCTCTGTTGAATCATGCTGGGCGCGAGGAATACCTGGATGATGCGCGTGAATGGCTCGAGGGATATCGGTTTGGCAGGGCCTATTGCTCGAGTCCAGAGCGTGTGATCGGTTTTCTGGGCCGAGGCTGCACGGCGCCTGTGCGTGCCGATCTGTATGGATATGCCGATTGTCTGAGTAGGGTAGTTGCCGGGTGGAATCTCGACCGCCTTTCGGTCTTGTTTGATTTGCTCGAGGCCCATGGGTGCGCTGAGGTCCCGCTTTGTTTGGGCACTGCAGAGCCAGATGTCTCGCCTGACGATGGCATGTGGACAGCGCTGTATCTGTCCGGTTTTCTCACGACGGATATGACTGAGGAGCCGGAGCATGGCGATCGCCTCCGTGCTTTGCGATTGCCCAATAACGAGCTTCGCCAGACCTTGCGTCTAGTGATTATTGAGTGGTTTGAGTGCGCTGCAGAAGACATTCGAGACGTCGATGCGTTTCGCGACGGGCTGTGCCATGGGAACGAGGATACCGTGAGGCGGGCGCTAAGCCGCATCTTAGGAGATGCGGGAATCGGTGCGACCGACCCAGATGCGCCACTGCCATATCATCTGCTCTTGCAGGGGCTCTGCTTTGGCTTGCCGGGCTATGCCAATCCTGCCTCGAGGCGAAAGTGTGGCGCGGGTCGCTGCGACATCCAGGTTTTTCCTACGGGCGCCGTGTTCGACATAGCCGATACGATCGGTATGCTCGATGAACGTCCGCTGATAACGATCAACATGATGTATGACCCCGGTGTGGATGCGCTGGGCCTGGAATTGCTGGCCGTGCAGGCGCTGCTCGACATAGAGCGCGACGGCATCGACGAAATCCGTGTGCCGCGCCCCGGCGTGGGTCGCATGCGCTGGGGGTTCGGTTTTGATGGGCAGCATGTGGCTACGGTGTGCCAGCGGCTTTAAGCGCCGAGGTGTTTCCGGCTTCCGTTACTCGGTGTCCTTCATGGGCGGCATGGGCTTCCAGTTGGGATCCTTGACGATCTTGCGGGCGTCTTTCATGCCTCGGCGCAGCGCCGGAATACCGGTCTTAAAGCACTTATCGACCGCAGCTAGGCGAATGAATTCCTTGCAGAAGGTCGCGGCGTTGCCCAGACGGAACAGCATAGGGTGGTAGTCGCCGTAGATCTGCATGTAGCGTGCCAGATAACCGCGGTTGCGCATGATGTAGTAGCGGTTGGTGTCGCTCGTGGAGTTGAGCTGGCGTTTGCCGGCGATGTCCCAGTTAGAGACGGCGCGGGCGCGCTTGAGCACCACGTCGGCAACAACGGCGGCGGGGAAGTGCTGGCTGGCCACGTAGCCATAGCAGGCATCGTCGCCGTAGATGAAGAATCGCGCATCGGGCAGGCCGATCTTGTCGACCACGCGGCGCGAGAACATGCCGCCCTCAAAGCACAGCTGGTTCATGGCGCGATAACCCTCTGGACCCAAGTCCCACTTGGCGACTGGGTTGGGAATGCCGAGCGAAAGGATGAGTTGGTATTGCCAAAAGAAGGCGCCGCCGTCAAAGTCCAGGCGCGAACCCTGGATGACATCATAGCGGTCGGTCCACTTGGCAAGACGCTCGATGCCTTCGGGGATGACGAGCACGTCGTCGTCCATCACCCAGAACCACTGGGCGCCCAGGTCGTAGGCGCATTTAGTGCCGGCGGAGAAGCCGCCCGCACCGCCGCCGTTTTCGAGCTGCGGGGCGTAGATGACACGGTCGGTGCTGCCCTGCGCGTCGGGCTGCTCGGTGTCGATGCCCCACAGGTTGGCCAGGCGCTCGTTGAATGCGGTGCACATGGTCTCGGTCTCGCGCGAATTCTCGTTATCGACAATCACGATGCGCCAGGGCGTTGCCGTGAGCTCGGTCATGGAGTCGAACAAGTTGGCCAGGAGTTCCTGGCGTTTGTACGTAACGACGACGATGGCGAGCTTATCGATGGGAGCGGGAAGGGTTGAAGGCATGGGGCAATATATCCTTTCACGCGCGGCGGGCGAGTGCAGCGCGGAAGCTATCGAATACGTCCTTTGGACTGTCCTATTGTAAAGGCTCGGCGCACCTTGGCGGCAAGCTTTGAATAAAACGCAGGAACCTGCCACGGCTGTAGCGGCTTTAGCGTCTGGCGGCAGCGTGTGTATTGCCGCTTGAGCTTGCGTTCGATAAGACTTCTGGCTGCATCGATGACGAGAAGTGCCAGAGCAAAGACGATGCTAATGACGGTACCCGTGACGATGCATATAGCTGCCGGGCTGTTTTGGCTGACCAGTATGTTTGCGAGCAACGTATTGAAGACGGGACGCCACAAGCCACTGGTGAGCGACTGGATCACATAGAAACCGAGCGTGGCGGTCGATAAGGTGACGATGGTACCTGCAGTCCGCGGATTGCCTGAGGCGCTGCGTCGGGTTGCCGCAAAGAGCAAGGAGGCGGCAGCGAGGGCAAACGAAATCAGCGAGGTCGATTTGTAGGAGAGGGTTGCCATCGCCGTGAGGTTGCCGGTGAAGGAGAGTGCTCCTTCCAGGATGATGGTGAGCACCAAAACCGTTATGAGCGAGCGCATGCCCAAGGTGCCCGCTCTGTCCGAATCCATGACATCGGTAACGTCGCGGAGCAGCCCGCCGATCAAAAACGCGACTACGTACGTGGTAGCGCTCATGAGCTTCTGGAGCCAAGAAAACTCGCCGGCGCTTGTCGCACTCATGGCGGCCAAATACCCGTTAACAACGAATACGAGGATTCCAACGGCGATGACCGTCGTCGTGTAGGTTTTCTGGGAGAGTCGGCTCTTGGCCAGTCCAAACCATGGCGCCATGAAAACTGTGGCGGCATAGACCCAGATAAACTCAAGCCCAAGCGTGTACCAATAGTGCGTATTGAGGGTAACATCGGGAATGGGTGAGACGACCGTGGACCACGCGAGCGCCACGAGGCAATAAAACGCAGTGGGCATAATGACCTTGCCAAGGCGCTGCGCCGTCCGTTGCATTTGCGACTTCCACGTTGCTCCACCGTCCCAAGCACGCGCGGCCGAAGCGATGAGAAAATAGCCCGAGATCATAAAGAAGACCTCGTTGGCCCAGCAGCCAAGCAAGTTAATAAAACCGAGTACGCCGGAATAGGGGAACATCGCAAGTGGGGCATATTCCACGGCGCCGACGCAGACGGCTTGGAAGGTCCACTGAAAGGTGTGGAACACCGCGATGCCGGCGACCGCGACCAAACGCAGCGCTTCGGTGGGTATGTTGCGTGCGGCTTTGGGCTGCATGACGTCCTTTCGTATCGGTTTGCCTCTGCGGGCTCCATAGATTATATAAACGCCCGCTGGCGCGCTGACCCTTTGATACCATGAAACGACAGGTATTTCCTAAGGAGCACATTTGTCTACTAACGTCTCTGGCAGCCCTGTTCTGTCGCTGCTTATTCCCATTTACAATGTTCAGCGCTACCTGCGCGAGTGCCTCGATTCCGCCCTGGCGCAGACGCTCAAGGATATTGAGATCATCTGCATTAACGACGGGTCGACCGACAACTCGCCGGCGATTATCCGCGAGTATATGGAGCGCGATGGGCGCGTCAAGATGATCGACAAGGCCAACAGCGGCTACGGCGACTCGATGAACCACGGCCTGGAGATGGCGCGTGGCAAGTACGTTGGCATCTTGGAGTCCGATGACTTTATGGCGCCCGACGCACTCGAAAAGCTTGTCTCGGCCGCCGATAGCAATAATGCCGACTTTGCGAAGGCGAACTTTGATTTCTACTGGTCTAAGCCCGAGGAGCGCCGTTCGCTGCACGAGATGTTTAAGGCCAAGGACTGTGGCAAGCCGGTGCACCCGAGCGATACGACGCAGTTCTTTAAGCAAAAGCCGTCGATTTGGTCGGCCGTGTACCGTCGCGATTTTCTTGAGCGCAACGGCATTACGTTCCTGCCGACTCCGGGGGCATCCTTTCAGGACACGTCATTCGCCTTTAAGGTGATCGCGTGCGCCGATAAGGCTGTTTACCTGCATGATGCCGTGTTGTCGTATCGCCAGGACAACGAGAATTCCTCGGTCAATTCTTCGGCTAAGGTCTTTTGCGTCAATACCGAGTATGCCGAGATTGAGCGTTGGATTCGAGAGGATTATGCCCGTGACCACGCAGGTGATGACGTCGCGCGCATGCTCAAGTTCAATCAGCTCATTAAGTACGATTCGTACATGTGGAACTACGTGCGCCTGGCGCCTAAGTTCTATAAGGAGTTCCTGGTTCAGATGGCCAAGGAGTTCCAAGCGGCCTTGGACGCCGGGGACTTTTCGCTTGACGACCTCAAGCCGTGGAAGCGCGCAAATCTCGCTGCCATCCTCAAAGATCCTGAGGGCTGGGTTGACGAGCATCCGAGTTTTGCGACGGATGGTGCCTTGGGGCGTGCTAAGTATTACGCCTCGGTTGGAGGCCCAGGCGTGGTTGCTGCCTTCCTTATCGAATCGCTGAGGGGGTAGGTCGGCATGGGAGAGGTCTCGTGTCCTAAAGCTACCATTGTCGTCCCCGTTTACAACTCTGCGCGTTCTCTTCAGCGATGCCTCGATTCGCTGTTGGAGCAGTCCGAGCGCTCGATTCAGGTTGTCTGCGTTAACGACGGTTCGACCGATGATTCGTTGAACGTGTTGCGCCGGATCGCGCAGTCTGACGATCGCGTGCTGGTGATTGACCAGGAAAACGCGGGTGTCTCGTGCGCTCGAAATGCCGGTATCGATGCCGCCGAGGGCGAGACCGTCTTTTTTGTGGACGCCGACGATTACATCGATGCCCAGACGGTCGAGCGCGTGCTGCATGCCATGGAGTCTGCGGATGCCGAGGCCGCCGTTTTTGGCGGCGCCTGTGAACCTGCCGATGCTGCCCCCAAACGCGTCCAGCAACTCATGAGCCCCAAAGCTGGTACCTTCGGCGCCCGTGATCCCCAACTGCTGTTCCATTCAAATACGCAGCCCTATGCCTGCCGTGCGGCTTTTTCGCGCGAGCTGCTCAATCGCGAAGGCATTCGCTTCGCCCCCGGTTTGGCTTTGGGCGAGGACGTCGTCTTCCAATTTGCGGCTTATGCGCTTGCCCACAGGATCGTCGTCATGCCGGACAAGTTCTACCACTACGTGATGGAGAGCGAATCGGCGACGCACGAGTTCAACAGTGTCGAGGCTCGCGCCAAAAAGCTCGATGCCCATATGAGAATGCTCGAGGAGGTCTTGGAGGACTGGGCGGGCTACGGTCTTATGGACCTGTGTCCCGGCGAGCTGATCACCTGGTTCCTGGACCTTATCGTGTTTGATTTGGCGCGCTTGGATTCCGATGACTTCCATCGCGTGGCGGCTCGCGTCAACATGGACCTCACGACGTTTTTGGGAACGGAGTGGGCGGATATTCCTGCTAAGGGCGCCGTTCGCCGTGTTGCCCACAAGCTCGTTGCGGCGACCCCGGGCGTTTCGATGGCAGATGCCACGCTGTTCTATCTTTCGACTCGCGGTCTCAAAGCCTGCCTGGAGCGCTTTATATAATTCCAAGCGCTGCCGCCCGCCGCAACCCGGCTGCTAAAATAACCCTGTTACACGCTATTCAACAGGAGGTTCTCTTGCAGAACTCTGATACCCCTAAAGTTTCGCTGCTTGTTCCCATTTGCAATGTCGAACGCTACCTGCGCGAGTGCCTCGATTCTGCCGTGACTCAGACGCTCAAGGACATCGAGATCATCTGCATTAACGACGGGTCGACCGACAGCTCGCCGGCGATTATCCGCGAGTACATGGAGCGCGACTCCCGTGTCAAGATGATCGACAAAGCCAACAGCGGCTACGGTGACTCGATGAACCGCGGCCTGGAGATGGCGCGCGGTGAGTACGTGGGCATCCTTGAGTCCGACGACTTTATGTTTGAGGATTCGCTCCAAAAGCTGGTCGCCAAGGCCGATGCTGAGCATGCCGATGTGGTGAAGGGCGACTTTTACCTGTATTGGTCCACGCCCAGCGAGCGCCGTGAGCTGTTTGGGATCATCGACGAGCATATGACGGGCGCCGCGTATCGCCCTGTCGATCGCCCGGGCATCTTCTACCGCAAACCTTCCATTTGGTCGGCTATCTATCGGCGCGAGTTCCTCAACGACAATCAGATTCGGTTCCTTCCCACGCCGGGTGCCTCGTATCAGGACGCAGGCTTTAACTTTAAGGTTTGGGCTTGCGCCGAGCGTGCCGCGTTTATTGCGGACCCCATTTTGTGCTATCGCCAGGATAACGAGAAGAGCTCCGTTAATTCGCCCAACAAGGTATTTTGCGTGTGCGACGAATACGCCGAGATGCAGCGCTTTTTGGATGAACGCCCCGAGCTTAAGGCTCAGCTTCAGGGTATTTTAATGCGCATGAAGGTCGATACGTACCGTTGGAATGATGAGCGCCTGGTCGATGAACTGCGCGAGCAGTTTTGGAAGAAAGCCTCGTCCGAGCTCAAGGCCGACTGGGATGCCGGTCGCTTTGATCTGTCGCTGTTTGATCCGCGTGGCGAGACCGACTTGCGCCTGATGGTCAAGTCGCCCCGCGCCTATATCGATTCGCGCTTTGATTTTAAGAAGCCGGGCAAGCTCAATACGTTTAAGCACTACTTTAAGATCGGCGGCCTGCCGCTGGTCTGGCGCGTGCTGACGTATCAGCGCACTTACGGTGACAACCCGCACCCTGATGACGTTCCGGCCGCACAGTAGGAGCGCGTGATTATGGTTACCCCCAAGATTTCCGTTGTCGTTCCCATCTACAAGGTGGAGGATTGCCTGGCCTGGTGCCTGGACTCCCTACTCGCGCAGGATATGCCCGGTTGGGAAGGTGTGCTGGTTAACGATGGCTCGCCGGATGGGTCGCGCGACATCGCCGCTGCCTATTGCGAAAAGGACGCGCGCTTTACGCTGATTGATAAACCCAACGGTGGTTTGTCGAGCGCCCGTAACGCGGGTATCGCTGCGTCCTCGGCTCCTATCGTCGCGTTTTTGGATTCCGACGACCGCTTTACGCCCGATGCATGCCGCGTGATCGTCGATGCCTTTGAGCGCGAGGACTGCGACGTTTTGACCTTTGGCGCGAACCCGTATCCGCTGGAGGCAGGGTATCCGTGGCTTAACTATGTGCTGAGCCCGCGCGATGTGTCATTTGAGGGCTATAGCACCGACCTGCTGTTTAAGGAAGCGTCTCGCCCCTTTGCATGGCGCACCGCCTGCAAGCGTGAGTTTTTGCTGGGCAACGGGATCGTGTTCGACGAAACCGTTAAGTATGGCGAGGACCAGGTCTTCGATTTTGCCGTGTACGGTCGTTCGTGCAAGACTTCGCTTATCTCGAACAAGCTGTATGACTACCGTGTGGCGCGCAAGGGCTCGCTCATGGACATCATGCGCTATGACGACGAGACGCGCCTGCTAGAGCACGTGAAGATTTACTCCGCGGTGCTGGCTGACTGGCAGCGCGATGGTCTCGATGCCCAGCATGCCGATGACCTGGCATATTTCCTGTGCGATCTGGTGCTGTACGATGCGCTCAGGCTGTTGGGTACGGACTGCGGCAAGGTGTTTGCTGCCGTTGCCACGGCGCTTGCCGGTTCTGCCGTGGGCAGCGATACTGCGCTCGCGCAATGCGCTCCTTCTGTTGCTGCTATGGTGCGTGCGGCGCTTACCAGCAATGCCCCCAATGCCCGTGCGTGCAAAAAGCTCATGTTCGATTACGACGTCTTGAGGTTTGGGCGCCTGGGTGCCTGCAAACGCATGGCAGCGAACGCCCTTGGAAAGCGAGAAGTGTAGATGAGTATCAAGCGTTTGGCACTTTGCCGCAGTCAGGGCCGTCTGTTTGTGCTGCTTCGTTTTGCCGGTCAGGATGTCGCCGCGCTTATCGAGCGGGAGGGTTCTCAGGCGTTTGCCCATGCGACAACGAGCGGTTCTTGTGTGCCGTCGCTGGTGTTCCCAGTCGATCATGGCCGTGTGCTGGCGCTTTGCCCTTCCGTTTTTGATTACGAGCGCGAGCTCGCCGTCTTGGTGCTTCCGTTTTTGGACGGCTCGTCGATGGATGTCGTTTTTGCATCCGGTGGCCAAAGGTTGGGCTCCATTCGCCTCGATAGCCGCGTGGCCAAGCTGGAATCCAAGATTAACTACAAAGCAAAGCCTGCGCTGTGTGCGCTTATCCGCGATGCGCAGCGTGGCGAACACTGCGGCCTCTACGAGATCGATGCCATTCGCTATTTGCCGGCAGACGCCGGCGCGGCGTGGCGCTATGAGGTTACCTGGGCTGGAGACCCTCAGTGCGCACCTGAGCTCCAGATTTTCGATACGCATATGAATGCCATCGATGTCACCGTGCATGTGTTTGAATCGCAGATCGATGTGCCGCAGCAGAACGGATGCCGCGTCAATAAAACGTATTTGAGCGTTGAGATGCCCCAGGATATACGTGATTTTGTCGCGATTGCAATCGACCCCGCGGGGCAGATCCAGAGCGGTTTTTGCGCCATGGATGGTCGCCTGTACAACGGCATGGTCGATGACAGTTGGAACCGCATGAAGGACGCGCGTGCGGACGACGCAGCTTATCGACGTTGGTTTGAGCAACATCGCGCAAAGCCGGGCGATTTGGCGTGCCAACGTGTCGCTTCGGCGGCCTTTGCCTATAGACCGCTCGTGAGCATTGTGGTGCCGTGCTATAAAACTGATCGGGTCTACCTGCGCGAGCTGCTGGACTCGGTGCTAGCTCAGAGCTATGGCAACTGGGAATTGCTGCTTATGGACGCCTCGCCCGAATGGGATGCGGTGGCCAATCTTGCGGCTGCCGCCAATGACGAGCGGGTTTGTCGTATTGAGCTGCCTGGCAACGGCGGCATTGTGCTCAACACCAACGCTGGTATTCAGCAGGCGACTGGAGACTACATCGCGTTCTTGGACCATGACGACATTCTGGAACCGGACGCGTTATTCCAGTATGTTTCCGCGCTGAACAAGGCTGCCGAGGGCGAGCGTCCCCAGGTCCTGTTCTGCGACGAGGACATGTTCCAGAAAACGGGGGAGTGGGGCCAGCCGGTCTTTAAGACCAAACTCAACGTTGACCTGCTCTATAGCCATAACTGCGTGACGCATTTCCTGATGGTGGAGAAGGCGCTTATCGATCGTATTGGCATGTCCCCAGAAGACGTTGCGGGCGCCCAGGACTACGACCTGACGCTTCGCTGCCTTGCGGCGGGCGCGCGGTTTGAGCATGTTGCGCACGTGCTGTATCACTGGCGCGTTCATCCGGGGTCGACCGCCGATGGCTCTGCCGATAGCAAGCCGTATGCCATTGAAGCCGGGCGCCTTGCGCTGCAGCGTCACTTTAACGAGCTGGGCATTTGCGGAACGGTCGAGGAGACCGAGACGCCGTTTGTCTATCGCATGCGCTATGCGCTGCCGGAGCCTGCGCCGCTGGTGAGCATTGTGATTCCCACCAAGGACCACGTTGAGACGCTCGATGCCTGTGTGATGTCGATTGCCCAGAAGGCCACGTATGCCAACTATGAGATCGTCTTGGTGGAGAACAACAGCGAAGCCCCGGATACGTTTGCGTATTACGAAACCCTGCCGGAACGCGTGGCTTCAGCATCAGAAGGCAAGGGCATCGCGCGCGTTGTGTACTGGCCGGGCGAGTTTAATTACTCTCAGATCATCAATTTTGGTGTGGAGCACGCCAAGGGCGACTACCTGCTGCTGCTCAACAACGATACCGAGGTCATTAGCCCCGACTTTATCGAAGAGATGATGGGTTGTCTGCAACGTCCCGATGCGGGCGTGGTGGGTGCCAAGCTCTATTTTGCCGACCACCTGGTGCAGCACGCTGGCATTTTGGTCGGTGTGCGCGGCGCACTTGCCCATGCCAACCAAGACTTCTCGGCAAAGCGCGAGGGCTATCTTGCCCGTGCTGTGCGTCCGGGCAACTTTAGCGCCGTAACGGGCGCCTGCCAGATGGTGCGACGTGACGTATTTGAGCAGGTCGGGGGCTACAACGAGGAATTCGCCGTCGGCTTTAACGACGCAGACTTTTGCCTGCGCGTGTGGGAGGCGGGCTACCGCACCATCTTTACGCCCTATGCCGAGCTGTACCACTACGAGTTTACCTCGCGCGGCAGGGAAGAGGCCAACGAGGAAAAGCTGCGCCGCTGGAAGCGAGAGCAGGCACTGTTCATGCAGCGCTGGCCGGAGTTCTTCCTCGATGGCGATCCGTGGTTGGGGCCAAACCTATCTGCCGAGAGTGAGTATTTCTCGGTCTAAGGCAATGGGTTTAGGAAGTCCTGAACTTTCTTTCGCTATGAGCTTGGAAGAAAGCAATGGTGGACTACTAACTAAGTCATATTACGAAAGCTCGATACTTCCGCGATAAGTTTATACAAGCTTATACAGCTCGATATTATTCGATATAAGTAGATATCGCACTTGCCTTTGCCGGCTTACCCGCCGGCGTTATGGATCTTATTAACGGCAAGGCGCTTACGTTCTTGCGTCGTGCCCTCCCCGAAGATCTGGCACCTATCAACCAGGTGGAGGTAGCGCTCTCTATGGGCGATAGCTTTGTCGCGACTGGTTTGACCATAGAGGACAATCTTCTGTCGAGATCCGCTAAGGCCACTAAGGGCTATGCCTATCTGGTGCAACTGGTCGGTTACTCCATTTGGCAGCGCGCCAATTTGCATCGTGCCAAAAGTACCATCGTGAGTGAACGCGATGTTGCCGAAGGCATTGCGCTGGCAGAAGCTCGTTTTCACGATGTTGTTCACGAGCCCGCGATTTCTGGACTGGGGCTCAACGATATTAAATACCTTTTGGCCATGTGCGAGGATAAACAACAGTCCAAATCAGCCGAGATTGCTAAGCGCATGGGTAAAAAGACCAATGAGATCAGCTCTATTAGGGCCAAATTGCTACAAAGAGAGGTTATTCAGGCACCACAGAGGGGCTACGTGCAGTTTGCCGTGCCGGACCTAGATATCTATCTGCGAGAGAATGCCGAGGAGATTCTCGAACGGTTCTAGGCCGAGGTATTACTAGGTTTTGATTTTACTTGAGGACATTATGGTAAAAATACGAGATTCCCGTATCGAATTACTCCGCATTGTCCTTATGTGGACGGTAATGGCTCATCATTTTGTTGTTCACAACGCTGATTCTGTTTCCGTATTTCCTGGTTCGTTTACTGGGTTTTTCTACAATATCTTTTTCTATCCAATTGGAAGAACTGCGGTTCGGCCGTTTTGCATTCTAATGCTGTCAAGCTTCTTTCTAAAATTGTGTGAACTGTTTTCTCCTGTCCGGTTCTAGTTCGCTGCTTGTTTGGGGGCCGCGGATACTATGGTGGGGCATGCGATTGTTCGGACGGGAGTTCGCGTGCATACTAGGGAAGTGGTTAAGTTCCTCGTGGCGATAGATGAGGGGATGGGGTAGATTCAGATTTACTCGAGTGTCGGCCTGGCCCTCCTTTGGGGTATCGTCGCGGCGGGTGACATGTTCTCTATGTCGGCGTACTTCGCCACGGTGTTTCGGCTCAGGTGAAGTGCCCGGGCTATCTTGAACCCCGGGCGCCCGGCCGCCTCCGTCGACCGTATATCATTCACAGTGTCCAGGGGCACGGTCATCTCCCCATCCTTCCCGGGCGGCCTCGCCAAAGTTCCCGCCCGGGGAACCGTATGGCGAAGGCCGCGCTCCCGGTTCCCGGGGTACGGCCCTTTTGCTCAAACTGCTCAGTTTCGGTGCTCACGGTGCTCG
Source organism: Collinsella sp. (assembly GCA_048489175.1). GTDB lineage: Bacteria > Actinomycetota > Coriobacteriia > Coriobacteriales > Coriobacteriaceae > Collinsella. The sequence continues at coordinate 15,430 of DBFOIV010000193.1, forward strand.
ATTGCCGGCGATCACGCGGACCTCTTTTTAGTGATCATTAACACCCGTCGACATGCTCGACCTGACGCCGGGGCTCATAGAGCCTGCGCGCGCCGAGATGGGCGATACCCCGCTGGTCTATCCTTAAGGTAAAACGGAATAGGCGGACCGAACGTCTGACTGGGTCTGGGAAGCGGTGTCAGGCGGAGGGCGAAGCATGGCCACCGAACCCATCGAAACACATCTCCACCGTTCCTCCAACTGGGAAAACGCCGCCCCCGGGGCCCACGGGGTCCGCGGGGGCGTCCGGATAACTGCCGGAACGGCCTATCGGTTTAATGTGATCGGCTGAGATCGGAAATCAACCGATGTTTAGCGATTGTGTATGATTTTCAACCGGATAAATGTTATCGAAACTCTTTTCCTCTCTATTTTGGGGTATCAAGAGTAGAAAGGGAGGTGATTTTATGAATCATAATCAGGCTATTGAATTGGAGAGAATAGTTAGAAGTGTATATGACTGCGACAGGGGCGGTATGGGTGGCTATATTGATGCTGATAATTTTTCCTTCAATCCTTTTGATGCGGCGTTGATTGCACTTGCTCCACTGTGGAAGAATGACCCAGATCGACAGGTTGAAAATTTCCTGTATAAATGGGACCACATTATTCGAGCAGAAGTCTCGCCATCGGATGATTCGGTTGAGTCCTACATTGTCGAGTTGGAGCGGATAGTACATGACTTGAGCGGCGCTTCTCTCTGTTAGTCTAAGATTGACTCAACTTGGTCTCAGCGCCTAATTCAATTGTGCAAACAATGGGGTCGCTTCGAAAGCATCGCTTCTCGAAGCGACCCCATTGTTTGTCTCTACTTGTGTGCCCCGAAGGGGTTCGTTCTTTCCAGATCTATTTGTCCCATCCGGCCGAACGCCCTGTTCCCGAATCATTAACCGTTATCTAAACTGTTGGATTGATTTGGCTCTGTTAGACCATGATTGACATTCTGCCCCAATCATCTTTTTGAAATTGGCAAGAAAATCGCCCCCTTGCCGGGCTCAAATCCGGCAAGGGGGCGATACACTCAAGGTCGGACAGACCGCCCGCCCGGGCCCTGCCGTTTCGGGCCGTCCCGCCGGCCATCTCGCCATTTCCCCGTCGGGCTCCGGCGTCCTGACCCTCATCTCGAACGGCATCCCGCCCTCCCGGACGAGCGCCCTGAGGAACGCGTTGACGGCGGTGGACATGGACAGGCCGAGCTCGTCCAGGATGGCCGTGGCCTCCCTCTTGACCTCCGGGTCGATGCGGATCGTCGTGGCAGGTATGCTCGACGGCATGGCTGAGCCCCTCCTCGTGTATCTCGTTGCGTCCATTCTACCGCCCCTGCGCGGCGGGCGCGGCCCAGTGGTCCATGTAGGGCGGCTCCACGTTGAACATGTCGCGGACGCGGCTCCCGCAGGCGCCGTGCGCGAGCTGCCGCGCGACCGTGCGCTCGGCGGCGCCGGGGCCGGCCGCCATGAAGGTCCGGCACCACCTGAAGCAGGCGAGGTAGGCATCGAGGTGCTTCGTCGACACGCCCTTGAACGGCCCCATGAAGGCGCCGAGGAGCGAATGGACGGCGTTGACCCGGTTGATGGTCCCCCCGGAGCGGTCCTTGGAATCGTGGGCCGCGTGCGCGGCGACCTCGAGCTCGGCGAGGACGCCGACGTAGGCGGCCGCCCTGTCGGTCGCGACGACCGAGCCGGCCGCGATGCGGCCCCTCAGCGCGTCCATGGCGCGCCCCCTCGAAAGGGCGCCCCGCCCCGTGACCTCGAGGAACGTCTCGTTCGGGTCGTTCACGCCGGTCATGACGCAGATCAGCTCGCGCGACAGCCCGCGCCTGTGCACCTGCTTGCCGCGGTGCCGGGAGGGGCGCGGCATCGTGAACGACCCCTTCGCGTGGTTGCCCTTGAACGACTCGGGGAAGTAGGTCTCGTCGAGCTCGCAGCCGCAGCCCCGCTCGATCCTGAACGAGGGGGAGTAGGCCGAGAGGCACTCGATCAGCCTGTGGCGCATGGTGTAGGCGGTCTTGAGGCAGACGCGGCAGCGCCTCGCGCACTCGCGCAGGGTCAGCATGAGCTCGAAGCACTCGGCGTAGGCCATCCAGGTCTCCTTCGGGAGCCTGCTCGCCCCCAGGATGCGCTCGCTGCCCATGCCGAAGGTCCTGCCGCAGCCCCGGCAGAGGTAGCGCTGCTCGCCGTTCCCGGCCTTCCCCTTCTTCACGACCGCGGCGGACCCGCAGCGCGGGCAGTATTCGACTTCGTAGGCGGAGCCGGCGGCGTTCGGTCCTGCTGAGGCTCGCGATGTCCCTCTTGAAGGTGATTACCAGGTCCTCGGCGTTCATGATGTCCCCATCGTCGCGGTCTACGGGGTTAACGATATGGCACCGTGATGACATATGTATGCCAATCTTGGTCTAACAGAGCCTAGCGAAAGCGCGTGTCAGGAGTTTTCCTTTAGGCATTTTGCGGCTATTGGGACGAGGTCGAACATCGTGTGAACGACATCGCCCGTGTTTGCAACGGTCGCTGTGAATTTGCCGTTCCCAAAATCCATCAAATGGTAGAGGCTGATGGTTAAGTCCTTTTGCGTGGCAATTCTTAGAATCCAGTAAGCGCAATTGTCGCTACAGGTTGTGGCGTTGTATATGTTCTGAGGCATGAAGTACATGAGCAGCAGCGTCTTAGTTCCGCCCGATAGCCTTTCCGGTGGGATAATGCCAAGGATCTTGGTGTTTATTGCGCCGGGTCCAACCACGCCGCTCTTATCAATGGATTTAATAATTCTCTGCGCAAAAGCATCTTGAAACCATTCGGGCGAATAGATGTTATCGAAGTAAACCGACGTATTATAGATAACGTTTTCCATATCACCATAGTGAATTGTTAGCACGTTGGTCCCTTCGACTTACTGGTTAAGCATTTGGTGAGATTGATTGTATCGCAGCGTATGAGACGGACGATATTTGCTGGTAACGCATTTGATTGATAACTATTGATAAACAAGTCTTGTATTCAGTGCCTGTTTTGTTTGTCCGTGCTTGAACCCAAGTTGCTTTGAAGGTCTATATTTTAGAAAATAGTCCACGAGCTAAGCTCCGTGTGGCGGCACGTAAAAGCTGTACTGTGCTTGGGCAGGTTAAAGTCCAAGACGATTAGATATCCGAGAGGATATCGAGCCCGCACCGGGGAGATAAGGTGAGTCCGCGCCGGGAACTATAATTCCGGCGACAACTAGGTTTCCGTGAGGATGCCGCGGCTGACAGCCAGCAGAAAACCGCCTTATACGCTCCTTCCGCGCGCCGCCTGCTCAAACGATTTGCGCCGAGTTGCCTGTTGCTATGGCCTGTCCGTGCGTTTTGCAGGGCGGGCGTTCTTATACCGCGGACACGGAGAGCATGTTTATAGGCAACGTTGCGTGCTGCGAGTCAGGTGTTTCGGGCGTTGGCTGGGTGTGGATCGATGTCGGTCATCTGGAACTCAATGGTTATACGGATGAGGCCATTGGCGCCGAAGGTGAGCTTGTGGCTAACCGTTCGGCCCATCATGCTTTGACTCCCGTCCCCCCAATCTAGTAGACTCTAAACCGTTGCTAGATTAGGGGGATTTTCCATGAAACGCTCCATGAAACGAGTTTCCGGGGCCGTCGCCGTCCTCGCGGTCGCGGCCGCCCTGGCCCTGTGCGGGCCCGCGGCCTACGCCGCCCCCGCCGCCCCGGGCGACGCGCAGACCCCGGCCGCCGAGGCCCAGCCCGCCGACGGGGGCTCCGGCGCCCAGCCCGCGCAGGCCGACGCCTCCCAGCCCGAGGCCCCGCAGGCCGACGGGGCCCAGGCGGAGCCCGCCCGGTCCGAGGCGGCCGCGCCCGTCTCGCTCTCGTACTCGGCCCACGTCTCCAATATCGGCTGGATGGGCGCCGTCGCCGGCGGCGGGGTCGCCGGCACGACCGGCAGGGGGCTCCCCCTCGAGGCGCTTCGCCTCGTCCTGTCCGACGCCTCGACCGGCGAGCCCCTCGGCGCCGACGCCGTATCTGTCGAGGCCCACGTCTCCAACGTCGGCTGGCAGGCCGCCGTCGGCAACGGCGGCACCGCCGGCACGACCGGCCAGTCCCGCGCCGTCGAGGCCCTGAGGGTCAGGCTGTCCGGGGAGCTGTCGGCCCGCTACACCGTCTGG
>DBFOIV010000194.1:0-7692 GCA_048489175.1 Collinsella sp.
AGAGGATTGCCATCGCCTCGTTCTTGAGGCCTTGCGCCGCGACAATATCCCGCTCACCGACGGTGCCGCCGTAGAGCGTCTGATGGAACAATTCACCCGCAACCCCGCACCGCTCATCGTGCACGACCGCGACCGCGCCGGGCATCTGATTGCCAAGGTGGTCGAGGCTGTCGACTACCGCATTCCCTTTATCCCCGACGATACCCAGGCAGAGCAAGAAGAAGCCGCAGCCGAGAACATGCTCCGCGAGGCGGCCGCACTCGATCCGGCCAACTGGGATGCCCAGCGCATGCTGACGGCACTCACCGCCGAATCCAACGAGGAATACGTGCAGTATCTGGTGTCCAAGTGCGACGAGGTGGAGCACGATCTGGCGCTCAAGATCGCCTCGGCGCAGGACCCCTACGAGCGCGAGGCCGCAGGCGACCTTATGCGCCGCCCCTACCTGCGCTGGCTTGCCGCCTTGGCATCGCGCGCGCTCATTAGCGGACGCTACCGCATGTCGCTCGAAGCCGCGAATCGCAGCTTGGACTTTGCGCCCAACGACCCCGCTGGTGTCCGCCACACCGCGATGCTCGCCATGGCAAAGCTCGAATACCCCGCCGAGGAGCTCAAGCGCTTTCGCTCCGCTCACTCCGTGCCGTACCTCGCGAATACCCCGCTGCGCCGCCGCCCCAAAGATGCGGAGCGTGACTTGGACCCGTGGACGCTCATCGCGCTGATGAGCGCTGCCTGGCGCGAGCTGGACTACGAGGGTGCCGAACACTACCTGCGTATCCTTGCGCGTTCGTGCCCGCACGCAGCCGAGGCGCTCTACTTCCAAACCGAGTTTCCCGATGGCGTCTATGCCCGCGTCAACGTGGGTGCGGGCTCCACCGACGAGCTTGTCCTTGCGCTATCCGAGGCGACGCCGGTACTGCAGGAGGGCCTGGGCGCCCCCGACAACGCCAGCTTTGCCGCCTGGGTCGCCACCAACGATATCGTGCGTTCCCAAATCGATGAGCGCATACTGCGGGCGGCCGAGCAGGATTTGCCGTTTAAGGGAGGAGACCTCTAATGGATCCGAGCGTCTACATCCCCGCCTACCTGGAGCGCGCCTACGTTGCGTCGCACCCCGAGCTCACCGATGCAGCACGCGAGCTTGTCCATAACGACATTAGCGCGAATCCCCAAAAGTACGCGCAGTCCGAGCATGCCCAGGCGCTGCTGTCCTATGCCGGTGTTCATCGCCACCTGCTCGACGAGCTCCATCGCATCGAGGACATGGGCAGCGACGAGGAATTCGAGCAGACGCGCAATCGTCTGTTCGACGACATGCGCGATGAGCTGCTCAAGATTGTCCGCGTCGATGCGTATGTCCTCGATGCCCAGCTGCTCGCCATCATCCTGGCTGACACGCCCGTTGACGCCTGCCTGGGCGACCTGATGAAGCTCGAGGCGACCACAACCGATTACCTGCAGCAAAGCGTGCCCGGGTTCGACATGGAAGCCCCGCACTACTGGGCCAATAAGGTTTTGACGGACGGTGTGACGGCGGCAGAGCTCACCGTGAGCGAGCCGGCTCTTATCGGGTGGCTTCACACACTCGAGGCCATCTCGCAGCTGTGCATGGCGAGCGCTCGCTACCGTGCTGCCGCCAACTACGCCCGCCGTGTTCTTAAGGCGGAAGGCTACCCCACCCGAGCCGCAGGCACCGTGTTGCTCGCCCTCGCTCGCCTGGAAGACCAGGACGGCTTTTTTGCCCTGGCCCACCAGCTCGAGGAAGAGATCGGGGCTGACGCGCTCGAGAACTCTCCTTGGTATCTGCTCGCCCGCACGATTCTGCTGTTCAAAACAAACAAGATGCGCCCGGCGACACGCGCGCTGCGTGAGTTTGCCAACCGTTGCGAGGGCGGTGCGTTCTTCTTACTGAACCCCATGTACCAGACACCGTACCTTCCCTGCCGGCCCGAGCCACACGATCCCTGGGATCTTTCGCACCAGGCCGTTTGGGAAGCGGACGGTATTATCTCGGACACTCCCGACTTTGCCCCCTGGGCCAATGCCTGCGAAGACGTGTCGCAGCTTGCCCAGGAATTTGCGCGCCGCTACGGTTTTTAGTGACGCACTCGACCCGACCATGTCGTTTACGTTAGGAACGGTTTCATGAACCTCCGCTCATCTCTTGCCTGCACCTCGAGCGATATCGCTCGCTGGGGGCTGCGCTCCGTCCTTAAGCGCCAGGGTGGCGTGCTTCCCGGCCGCATCGCCATGAAGATCGACCCCGAGTTGCTGAGCGACCTCGCTGCCCTTGTCGACCGCAGCGTGGTGATCACCGGCACCAACGGCAAGACCACCACCTCCAACCTCATCGCCGACGCCGTTGCCGCCAGCGGCGCCACCGTGGTATGCAACCGCGCCGGCAACAACATGGAGCCGGGCGTGGTGGGCGCACTGCTCGAGGCGCGCAGCGGCCTCAAGCGAGCCGGTGGCAAGCGCGTGGGCGTTTTTGAGTGCGATGAGCTTTACACCGTACGCGTTCTGCCCAAGCTCAAGCCGACGTACTTCGTGCTGCTCAACCTGTTCCGCGACCAGCTGGACCGCTACGGCGAGATCGACCACACTCAGGACGTCATCGCCCATGCGCTGGAGCTTTCGCCGGCAACGACGCTCATCTATAACGCCGACGATCCGCTGTGCGCCTCGATCGCCGCACGCGTCCCCAATATGAGCATTGCCTTTGGCATCGACGGTGCCACAGGCACCGAGTCCGATCGCATTAGCGACTCGCGTTTTTGCTCGCAGTGCAACGCGCCGCTGGAGTACGACTATGTACAGTACGGCCAGCTCGGCGCCTATCATTGCCCTTCGTGCGGCTGGAGTCGTCCCGCGCTGGTCCGTCGTGTGACGGGCGTGGAGCTTGGCTGCGACGGCTACGGCTTTGACCTGGTCTTTGGATCTGCGCCCGACGCGGCTGCCGCACACATCGCCACACGCTACAACGGCCTGTACATGGTCTACAACGTTGCCGCTGCATTCTTTGCCGCACATGAGTTAGGCGTGGATACGGCGCACCTGCAGCCCACGCTCGATGCCTACGTCCCCGCCGGCGGACGCATGGGCCGCTGGGATATCGCCGGCCGCACCGTCGAGGCCAACCTGGCTAAGAATCCCGTGGGCTTCGATCGCCAGATTCAGTCCATTAAAACGGCAGGCGGCAGGCTCTGCGCCTTCTTCCTCAACGACAACGACGCCGACGGCCACGATGTCTCGTGGATCTACGACGTCGACTTCGAGCGCATCGCCGATACCCCAGGGCTTGTCGCCTTTGCCGGCGGCACGCGTGCACACGATATGCAGGTACGTCTGAAGTACGCCGGCATCGACTCCGCCATCATCTCGAATATCGAGCAAGCGATCGGCGCCGTGGCGGACGAGGAGGCTGGCGATACTTTCTACGCCGTCGCCAACTACACGGCCTTCCCGCCGCTGGTCAAGGAGCTCGACGAACTTAAGGGCACCGATGCGAGCTCGATCGCCTCCCACGCCGTAACGCGCGCCGATGGCAGCGTTGTCCCCACCGATATTGCGCCGGTCGAGCTTTCGCGCCCCCTGCGCATTGTCTACCTGTATCCCGATGCCCTTAACCTCTATGGCGACGGCGGCAACGTCATTGCCCTCGAGCGCCGCTGCGCCTGGCGTGGCATCCCCGTGCGCGTGGACGAGGTCCGTATGGGCGAGTCGCTCGATCTCACCGACGCCGACATCGTCATGATGGGCGGTGGCTCCGACCGCGATCAGCTAGCTGTGGCACACGAGCTGCTCGCTCAAAAAGACAAGGTCGCAGCCTATGTTGAGGATGGCGGCTCGCTGCTCGCTATCTGCGGCAGCTATCAGCTACTCGGCCGTTCGTACTATATGAGCGAGAATCGCATCGAGGGCCTGGGCGTCATTGCCGCCGAAACCGTGCGCGGCTCCAACCGTCTGATCGGCAACGTCGCCGTCAAGACCGACCTGGCACCCGAGCCCTTTGTGGGATTTGAGAACCACGGCGGCCGCACCCTGCTCGATGCAGAGGCCACGCCGCTCGGAACGTCCGTCGTCACGGGTACCGGCAACAACGGCGACGATGGCTTTGAGGGTCTCATCTACAAGGGTGTCATCGGCACATACCTACACGGCCCGGCGCTCCCCAAGAACCCCGAGCTCGCCGACTGGCTCATCGCCCACGCTCTCGAGCACCGTGGCGATGCACAGGCCACCGCCCTGCTGCCGCTCAAACCCCTCGACGACGCTTACGAGCACGCTGCCCACGACGCCGCAATGAAGCTCCTCCCCTAACGCCCCGCCACCACAAAGGGGACAGGCACCTTTGTGGTGGTTTTTCAGTTTGCCAACGATATGTGAACGGCTAAAAAAGTCTGCTATACTCTTTCCCGCTGTCCCCATCGTCTAGCGGCCAAGGACGCCACCCTTTCAAGGTGGATATCGCGGGTTCGAATCCCGCTGGGGGCACCATTTGAATTGAAGAGCCCGTTACCCTCGCGGTAGCGGGCTTTTTGCTACCCATGCGCCGGGATTCGGACCCGACAGGGTGCGGAGCTGAGGAAACGCGAAGCGTTTTCCAGCGCAGCACGCAAGGAGCGAAGCGACGCGGCGAAAGCGGGCGGCGTCAGCCGCACGCGGACATCCCGCTGGGGGCACCATTTGAAACGAGAAGCCCGTTACCCTCGCGGTAGCGGGCTTTTTGCTACCGAAACGCCGCGGTTCGAACCCGACAGGGTGCGAACCGCGGCATCATCGCAAGGCCTGTGGGCAAAAAATAGCAAATATGAGTACTGTTACCATTTTAGTAACAGCAATTTCATGCCTTCAGAAGGCGATTTAGACGCCAGGGGTCCTACGGCGGAAGAATTGCAGGCGTTTATCAGCTATGTACTTGGACATATGTTGCGTAACAACCCATATTTTGTAAATAAATAATGCTACAGGACTTGTGACAGTACTCATATTTGACGTTTTTTGTCCACAACCCTTTATACCTAGGCAAGTCGGCGGCAAAACGGGCTTCAAAGCGTCCTTCGCAAACAAAAACCGGGGCCCGCATGATGCGGACCCCGGCTCAATACCGTGACGATATGTCAGTTACGCCCTACACGTAGAACAGGATGTCGTCGTAGGTCGGGACCGGCCAGTAGTCGGCTGCCACGATCTCCTCCATGGCGTCCACGGCGGCACGCAGCGCATCCATAGCGGGAACGACCTCGTGCGCGTACACGTTGGCCTGCTCCTGGCCATCGAGGGCCTCAGCCTTCTGATGCACGGCGTCAAGCGCCTTGATGGAGTCGTTGATGGTGGTGATGCCGTTGCAGAGCTTGTTGAGCGTGTTCTGCTCGCACTGCATGGCGGCCTCAGCACCGGCAGCACGAATAGTCTCAAGGCCCTTAGCGACCTTGGTGGCATAGGCGGTAATGACCGGGCGATAGGTACGACGCGCCTCGCGAACCATCGTGGTAGCCTCGATGTTCATGAGCTTGTTGTACTTCTCGAGCTTGCAGTCGTAGCGGCACTGAGCCTCGGCCTTGGTCAGGACACCCGTCTCCTCAAAGAGCGCGATAGCCTTATCGGAAACAAAGGCGGGCAGGGCATCGGCCGTGGTCTTGTTGTTGGCAAGACCGCGCTTCTTGGCCTCGACGGGCCACTCATCGGAGTAGCCGTCACCGGAGAACAGGATGCGCTGGTGATCGGTCAGCACCTTCTTGCAGTATTCGAGCGCAGCGTCCTGGAACTTATCCTCGGGCGTACCCTCAAGCGCATCGGCGAAGGACTTGAGCGACTTGGCCACGGCGGCATCGAGCACCAGGTTGGAGTCGGAGACGTTCTGCTCGGAGCCGCAGGCACGGAACTCGAACTTGTTGCCGGTGAAGGCGAACGGGGAGGTACGGTTGCGGTCGGTGTTGTCCTGCATCAGTTTGGGCAGGGTATCGGCGCCCAGGTCGAGCACGCCGCGCGTGGCATGGACGGAAGCCTTGCCATCGATGATCTTCTCGACGACCTCGGTAAGCTGGTCGCCCAGGAAGATGGACATAATCGCCGGAGGAGCCTCGTTGGCGCCCAGACGATGATCGTTGCCGGCCGAGGCAACGGAGGCACGCAGGAGCTCCTGATAGTTATCGACGGCTTCGATCACCGCGGTGAGGAAGACGATGAACTGCAGGTTGTCGAGCGGGGTGTCGCCCGGATCGAGCAGGTTCTCGGACTCGGTGCCAAGCGACCAGTTGTTGTGCTTGCCCGAACCATTGATGCCCTCAAAGGGCTTCTCGTGCAGCAGGCAGACCAAGTCGTGGCGAGAGGCGATGAGCTTCATCTTCTCCATCATGACCAGATTCTGGTCGATGGCCTCGTTGACCTCGCCATAGACCGGTGCGAGCTCATGCTGGCAGGGAGCAACCTCGTTGTGCTTGGTCTTGGCGGGAATGCCGAGCGCCCACAGCTCATCGTCCAGGTCCTTCATGTAGGCCGAGACGGTGGGGCGGATAGCGCCAAAGTAGTGCTCCTCGAGCTCCTGGCCCTTGCAGGGAGCAGCACCAAAGAGGGTGCGGCCGGTGATGACCAGGTCCTTGCGCTTGCGGTAAGCGTCCTTCTTGATCAGGAAGTACTCCTGCTCGTCGCCCACGGAAGGAACGACCTTCTTGGGGGTCTTACCGAACAGCGCCAAAACGCGCTTAGACTCACGCGAGAGCGCGGTCATGGAACGCAGCAGCGGGGTCTTCTTGTCCAGGGCCTCGCCCGTGTAGGAGCAGAAAGCCGTGGGGATGCACAGGACATCGTCCTTGATAAAGGCGGGGCTAGTGGGGTCCCAAGCGGTGTAGCCACGGGCCTCGAAGGTAGCACGCAGGCCGCCGTTGGGGAAGCTCGAGGCATCGGGCTCGCCCTGGATGAGGTTCTTGCCCGTAAACTTGGTAATGGCGGTGCCGTCGTGGTTGGGCTCCAGGAAGCTGTCGTGCTTCTCGGAAGTAATGCCCGAAAGCGGCTGGAACCAGTGCGCGTAGTGCGTCGCGCCCTTGGAGATGGCCCAGACCTTCATGGCATGGGCAACGGCGTTGGCCACATCCAGGTCGAGCGGCTCACCGCCCTCGAGGGTTGCAGCAAGGCGCTTCCAAATGTCCTTGGGGAGGTAGTCCTTCATGACTTCCTCAGAGAACACCATGGTCCCGAAGCGGTCAGTAAGATCGGCCATACGGAACTCCCTTCGTATCGGCACCGCGTGAGAAGCGGTGTTGATTACTAACGAACGAGTCATAGCTTAGACTCGCCGTGTTTCCGCGACATTACCGTTATGTTGCTGTCGCGAAACCAATCAATGAGGTTACCCTATCGAGGCGGCGTTGCCACCCTCAACAGCCAATCAACTGCATAAATTGCAGACCTCTCCCCATGGTTTAAGGGTAGTCAATTTGGGATGGAGCTCTATTAACTGGTATTTTGCATCAGATACCAGTTTTTATAGTCCGTGCCTAGATTAGCCGCTCTGTTATAGAGAAAGCCGATAGCAAGGCATCTTTGATTGGTATCCTCAAATAGCGAGTGAAACTCCACCGTGGCACAGTGGTGCTGTAGAATCCTTACAACACATCACACTATTACGTATCTAGAGGAGCACGATATGCGCGTCGACGAGGTTTTTAAGCAGGCAGCATCCCAGGGCACCGC
>DBFOIV010000195.1:0-3830 GCA_048489175.1 Collinsella sp.
ATCTCCATCCTGTTCACCTTCGTCGCTATCGCCTTTGGTTGGGCCCAGAAGAAGTTCAACCTCACCGGCGCTGCCGAGTTCGTCACCGGCGTGGTCCTCATGGTTCTCATGTTCGCCGTCGGTATGCAGTTCCCGGTCTACCTGGACAAGTTCCAGTGGTTCGCCGTCGTCATGGTCTACCTGGTCTTCGCTGGCGCTATGCCCATCCAGATGCTCAAGACCCCGCGTGACTACCTCACTTCCATCATGATGATCGTCATGATCGTCTGCGCTGTCCTCGGCATCGTCGTCCTGGGCGTCAACGGTCAGGCCACTATCACCGCTCCGGTCTTCACCGGCTTCTCCACTGCCTCCGGCATGATGTTCCCGGTCCTGTTCGTCTCCGTCGCTTGCGGTGCTCTCTCCGGTTTCCACAGTCTCGTTTCATCTGGTACCTCCTCCAAGCAGGTCGAGAAGGAGCAGGACGCCGTCAAGGTCGGTTATGGCGCCATGATCGTCGAGTCCTTCGTCGGCATCCTTGCAATTATCGTCGCCGGCATCATGTTCTCCGATATGAACACCGCCGGTACTGGCGCCCTCAACGCCGGCGTCGCTTCCACCCCGTTCCAGATCTTCGCCGCCGGCATCTCCCGCGGTATGCAGGCCTTCGGCGTTGACGGCACGCTCGCAACCGTCTTCATGACCATGAACGTCTCCGCTCTGGCCCTGACCTCGCTCGACGCCGTCGCTCGTATCGCCCGCACCTCGTTCTCCGAGTTCTTTGCCCAGACCAACGACGCCCTGACCATCGAGTCCAAGGCCGGCTACATGAAAGTCCTCGGCAACCCCTGGTTTGCCACGGTCGTTACCCTGCTTCCTGGTCTCGCCCTCGCCTTTGGTGGCTATGCCAACATCTGGCCGCTCTTTGGTGCTTCTAACCAGCTGCTCGGCGGCATGACCATGATCACCCTCGCCGTGTTCTGCAAGTGCACCGGCCGCAAGGGTTGGATGCTTTACGTGCCCGTCGCCTTCCTGCTCTGCTGCACCTTCACCTCGCTGGTCCAGAGCGCCATGGGCTGCATGACCGCCGTCCAGGCCTACGGCTTCTTCGGTACCATCCCGGCTACCGCCACCACGGCCGCTGTCTCCGTCGCCGCTACCAAGGGCCTGCAGCTCGTCTTCGCCGTCCTGCTGATGGTCCTGGGCCTCATCGTTGCCGTCAACTGCCTCAAGGAGTTCTTCGGCAAGGAGGCCGGTTCCATGCCCGACGAGGAGCCCGAGTGGTCCGAGATGGGCAAGGCCGAGTATGGCCGCGCCGCTGCTGCCGAGGCTCCCGCCGACGCCGAGGCTGCCAAGGCCTAGTCGGCTTGATGGACTAACCGTTCCATCCATATGACTCGGAAAGACCGGGTCCGCAACGACGCGGACTCGGTCTTTTTTTCTTGCGAGAACGGGTGATGCAAGGGCGTCCTCGCAGATGTTTTGCGTGGATAGGCTCGCGCGTTGTACCATATAAACGTATATGTGTACATATGAAAGGGGCCCCGTGGCCAAGACGGTATATTCCGATAACCAAAATAATGTCGATGCCCTGGCTGAGCGTCTGAGCAGCCAGACGTCGCTTTCTGCCGAGCGCGCCAAGCTGGTTGCCTACGACCTGCTCTGCCGCAAGGCACTCAAGATCAAGTCGAGCGCGCTGGCGCAGATTTTCCGCTCCGTCGATAAGGAATGCGACACCAAGGCGATGCGCGACGAACTCATCGCGGCAAAGATCGTTACCAAGATCGAGGGCAGCGGCATTAACGGCCGCCCTGCCTTTTACACCATTAATGTCGAGATTAACGATGTCCAGGAGCAGCCCGTCGAGGTTGCCGAAGAGACCGTCGAGGACGTTGTCGAGGCGCCCGCTTCGGTGGAAACGGCTCCGCGCGAGCATGTCGATACCGACGAGCTGCTTGACGAGAGCGTCGTTCGCGCCTTTACGGCCAAGGCCGGCCGCGGCGGTTTTGGCGGGGGTGGCAAACGCGATGCACAGCGCCGTGCCCAGCAGGAGCGCTTCCGTCGCGCCGTGGCTCAGAAGGATGAGCTCGATACCGAGGCTGTTGAGACCGAGGTTGCCGTCGAGTCGCAGAAGCCCGCGCAGGAGCAAAAGCCCGTGAAGGTCCAAGAGCCCAAGCGTTGTCGCGGTGCTCACTTTAAGGCTGCGCAGCGGGATGTCGCGCATGAGGTTGAAGAGCCTTCCGAGGTTGTAGACGATGCTGAGGAGTCTGCCAAGAGAGCTCCGGCTTCGTGCCGTCCCGGCCGCGGTTTTGCGGGACGCGCGTATCCCGTAAAGCGTCAGGAGAAGGGCGAGCCGGCTTCGACCGCTCAGGCTGAGAAGGCCAAACAAACCGAGAAAACCGTTGAGCCGGCGGCTCGCGAGCAGCAGCCTTCCGAGTCGCCGGCTACGGCTGACACCGAGGTCAAAGCTCAACAGTCCGCTGATAAGCAGGTGGGGGAGAGCGCCTCAAGCAAGCCCCGCCGCCGTCATCGTGGCGGCCGTGGCTCAAATGCCGAGGCCGCGGCCGAGAAGGCGACGCAAAGCAAGGATGCGAAGGCTGAGGCCCCGGTGGAGCAGCCCAAGCGTCAGCCGGCGAAGGGGGACAAGCCCGAACGTTCGCAAAAGAGCTCGTTCGCGCCAAAGCAAGAGCGCAAAGCTCAGGCAGATTCCAAGCGCAAATCCCAGGCGCAGTCCAAACCGACTGCAAACGATGTGGCCGCCCAGCAGACTGAGCCGCCCGCTCATGGCGATGTTTCGGCGTTTGCTCTGGCCCGTGTCCTGGGCAGGCAGCTGCTCAAGGTCGTTCCTACGCCAATGGCGCTCTCCAAGATCAAGGAGCAGCAGACTCAAATTGTTAAGGTCGAGGGCAAGGACAGCAAAAAGGCTCCGCAGCGCACTCAGCGCAACGAGATGTCCAACCGCAAGATTGCCGAGGAGATTGCGATCATCCAGGCTTGGATTGAGCAGAATCGCGGTGCCGACACGCCGGTCGCTTCGCGTCGCCAGCGCGCCTACCAGATTTTTAACGATGAGAAGGCCTTTGACGGCAAGCACGGCGAGCGCCTGATTCGGCGTATGACCGAAAAGGGCATCAGCATGCAGGCGATTAAGGTCGCCCCCAACCGCCCCGTGCACTTTACGGGTTTCTTTACGCTGGGCGCCGACAAGCCGTTCATTATGGTCGAGAACCTAGACACCTATGACGAAATCGTCAAGCTCCTGCGCGGCCGCAAGCACGCCAAGCTTTTTGGCACCAAGGTGGGCGGCGTGATCTTTGGCGGTGGCTGCAAGGCGAGCGTTTCGCACGCACTGGATGATTATCTGGCCGAGATCGGCTATCGCTTTAACTATGTCTACTACGTGGGCGACATCGACCGAGAGGGTGCGCGCATTGTCGAGCAGACCCGTAACGCCAATGTGGTAGAGATTCGCCTGCATGCCGGTATGTATCGCGCCATGCTTGCCGAGCACAAGCGTCGCGTGAAGGCCGGCGGAGAGTGCGAGCCCGCAGCTGCCAACCAGGGTGTGCCGCAGAACCTGGCGGCGACGATCAAGGATCTGCCCATGGTCACGCGCGTGCAGTTCCGCAACGTGCTGCGCGAGGGCGGACGCATTCCACAGGAGATTCTGATGACCGCCGACTATCGGGATGGCGACTCGGGAAGCTTCGACCGCATGCTAAATAATTAGTTCCGCCGGCCCCGGGAGAGCGGGGACACCGGCTTAGGTTTCCTGCTCTACAGTCCTGCTCACGACGGAGGCCACATTAAGTGGCCTCCTGTTCGTGCGGAACTCGCGATAAACCTAAGCC
>DBFOIV010000196.1:0-2878 GCA_048489175.1 Collinsella sp.
TAATCGATGGCCTAGATGGTGGTGCGGAGACGCACGAATGCGCGGTTTTCCTGCGCGTTTGGGAGAATCGGGGTGCAAGTCCCCGGCTGTACCAGTAACCGTAATTCCTCTTGGCTCGGGATGTTCGCGTCGCAGATCGGACGGCGCGCCTGAGCCGTTAAGGTTAAGTCGGATCGCCTCCCATCTTGCACGTTGCCGCGGCGTATGCCGCCGGTGTGCATAGGGCTCTGGAGGGAAGGAGGACCCCGATGGGGGAACTCGAGCGCAACATGCGCGATGACGTGGGGCAGCCTCAAGGCAACGCTCCAAGTACAGACAATGGGGGACAATTGGATATGTTTGAGGACGAGCGCGAGCGCGCCTCGTTGCATCGCCGTGGCGCGATTGCACGCGGTGTAGCCAAGCGCGGCCTGGTGGCATTCCTGGCCTTCGCGATGGCCTTTGGCACCACGCCGGCTCAGCTGTGGGCCGAGGGCGCCGAGGGCATTGCCGAGGCTGTGGCTCAGGCTGCGACGCCGGGCGAGGACGCAGCGCTTGCGGGCGGTACCGCTGAGCAGAGCGGCGCCGAGGTTTCGGATTCCGAGGGCGCGCCTGCAGCTAGTGCAGCCATAACAGAGGCAGCAACTGGCGACGAAGGCTCGGCGACGGGGGAGAGCCCTGCCACGAGCGAGCAGTCTTCGACGGCATCCGCTGGCCAAGCGGGATCTGCCGCCGCGGCTGCCGTTCAGACAGAGAACCCGACAGAAACCGGCGATGTCGCCAAGAAGCAGGTCGAGGTCTCGTTCTCGATTATCGGCACCGATGCTGACGGCAAGGCTCAGACCTGGGTGGCACCTACGCAGCTCAAGCTCGACGAGGGCGCGACGGCTGCGGATGCCTTCATTAAGCTGCAGGAGAAGACGGGCTTCAAGGCGAAGTACGAACCGAACACGGCATACGGTTTCTACCTCGAAAGCATCACATCCCCGAGTGATGGTCGCACGCTTGCCTACGATCCGACGACTTATGCCTTCTGGCAGCTGTTCGTCGACGGCGCGTCTTCCTCGGTTGGCGCGAGCAGCGTCAAGCTCACCCAGGGGCAGAAGATTGAGTTTGCCTATACGGCTGGTAGCTCGTCCCCTGTCGTTAAGGACCAGGTTGCCGCAAATGTGACCGTCATTGGTCGCGATGCCCAGGGCAAGACTCAGACTTGGGTCGATAATGCGCAGTATGTGGTGACGTCCGGTTCGAGCGCGCTTGATCTTACGAAGGTCGCACTCGAGGCGAACGACATTGACGCCGTTGCTGCGGGCTCCTTCATTCTGAGCCTTAAGTACAACGGCGTTGAGCTGGGTACGCCGTTCGATTATTCGACCTATTGGCAGCTGTTCATCAACGGCAAGTCGAGTGACTATACGGCGGACAATGTCACCATCCATGCCGGCGATACCGTCACGTGGTTCTACGGTGGCTGGGGCGACCAGTTGCCCTCTGATTCCGTTCATGCTTCCGTTCAGGTCCTCGGTAAGGACAAGGACGGCAAGCAGCAGGTTTGGGCTTCGACGGGCCAGACGAGTCTCAAGGCGGGCTCTACTGCCAAGGATCTCCTTGAGCAGACCGGCCTTAAGCTCGATGCTGGCGAATCGTCTTGGGGCTGGTTCCTCAACGGCATTTATTCGCCCTTCGATGGTAAGTCCTATTGTGGCTATGATGCTGCGACCAATAGCTATTGGCGCTTCTACGTAAAGGGCAAGTCCGACGTAAAGTACAAGTTCGCCGACGTTGGCGCCGGTGCCTACGAGCTCCATGAGGGCGATGCCGTCACCTTTATGTATGGTGCTGACGCCGATGCTCTTCCTGGTCAGGTTCTTGGGTCTGTCGATGTTATCGGTCCCGATGTCAACGGCAACAATACTCGCTGGGGCTCGGCAAGCAATGTTTCTTTGCCCGAAGGCTCTACTGCCCAGAACCTTATTGAGACGGTCCTGAAGGCCAAGGGCGTTACGTACAACGGCTCCCAGAGTGGTGAGTACTGGTTCCTCAATTCCATCAACTCGCCGTTCGATCACAAGCCGTATGCCTGGGATGCTGCGACCAATAAATATTGGCACCTGTATATCAATGGAGAGCCCTCCTTACTCTGCGCCAATCAGATTACGCTCAAGAGCGGCGATAAGGTTACGCTTGCCTATACCACCGACGATTCGGCCATGCCCGATCCCGACAAGATTGTCGTGGACCCGAGTGCGACGACTCCTGATTGGGATGCCGAGTGGGCTGGCTACGGCAACAGTGGCAACGGTTCGACCGTAACGGATGCCAAGACGCCTGCGCAGGCCGCCGGTCTTAAGTGGGCCTTCGATTGGAAGGCCGAGTCTGGCCAGCAGTATGCCAACTGCAGCGAGCCTGTCATTGCTAACGGTTTTGTGTACATCGCGACCGAGAACGAGCTCATTAAGATCGATTCGTCCACGGGCAAAAAGGTTGCCTCTGCGCCGCTTGCCTCCAAGGTGAGCTATACCTCTCGTCCGATCTATACCAATGGCCTTATCATCGTTCCGCTCAACGGCGGTGCGGTCCAGGCGATTACTGCAGACAAGCTGATCTGCAAGTGGCTGACGCCTGGTTTGACGGACTTGACGCAGAGCTCCTGCACCGTCGTTTCGGACGGCGAGTACGTCTATGTAGGCTCGGTCGATATTTCGTATGACGAGAATTACAACGCGACCTACGGCAACGGCTCCTTTGCGCGCATTAAGATTGCCACGGGCGAAGTTTCTTGGCAGAACATCGACCCTGCCGAGGGCTATTACTGGACTGGTGCGGCTTTGACGGATAAGTATGCCATCGTTCCTACGAGCGCGGGTACGCTTAAGTGCATTGATAAGACGACGGGCGA
>DBFOIV010000197.1:0-7277 GCA_048489175.1 Collinsella sp.
ATTTCCCCGTAACCTATACGAACGTGATTGCATAAGCGTCACATTAGTATCTGTCGGCTCCCGAGTGTTCCTAAACGTTGTGTGCTTGTCGCACCCTTCTGTAGGTCCTAGCAATCGGGGCCCCGTAGTTCGAAAGGGGTCCACCTTTGAGTGAGATTCAGAACTCGTCCATTTTCTCTCTTGACGATGTCAATGAGGAGGAGATGAACAACCTCATCGACGGTACGATTACCGACTTTGATGAGGGCGATCTCGTTAACGGCACTGTCGTTAAGATCGAGCATGACGAGGTGCTCGTTGACATCGGATTCAAGTCCGAGGGCGTTATCCCGGTCCGCGAGCTGTCCATCCGCAAGGACGCTAACCCTGCAGACATCGTTGCACTCGGTGATCCCATCGAGGCTCTGGTTCTCCAGAAGGAGGACAAGGACGGTCGTCTGGTCCTGTCCAAGAAGCGTGCCGAGTACGAGCGTGCTTGGAACCGCATCGAGGAGAAGTTCAACTCCGGCGAGAACGTCGAGGGCGAGGTTATCGAGGTTGTCAAGGGCGGCCTGATCCTCGACATCGGCCTGCGTGGCTTCCTGCCCGCTTCCCTCGTCGACCTCCGTCGTGTCAAGGACCTCACCTCCTACATGGGCACCCGCATCGAGGCTCGCGTCATCGAGATGGACCGCAACCGCAACAACGTCGTCCTCTCCCGTCGCGTCGTGCTCGAGGAGTCCCGTAAGGCCGAGCGCTCCGAGATCCTGTCCAAGCTCAAGTCTGGCATGCGTCTCCAGGGCACCGTTTCCTCCATCGTCGACTTCGGCGCCTTCGTCGACCTCGGCGGTATCGACGGCCTCATCCACATCTCCGAGCTCTCCTGGAACCACGTCAACCATCCTTCCGAGGTTGTCAAGGTCGGCCAGGAGGTCGAGGTCGAGGTTCTCGACGTCGATCTCAACCGCGAGCGCATCTCCCTGGGTCTCAAGCAGACCACCGAGGATCCGTGGCGCGCACTGGTCAAGAAGTACCCCGTCGGCGCTATCGTCGAGGGCACTGTGACCAAGCTTGTCCCGTTCGGCGCTTTCGTCGACCTGGGCGAGGGCATCGAGGGCTTGGTGCACATCTCCGAGATGGCCAACAAGCACGTCGATCAGCCTTCTCAGGTCACCCACGTGGGCGACAAGGTTCAGGTCAAGGTCATGGAGATCGACCTCGACCGTCGTCGTATCTCCCTGTCCATGAAGTCCGCTGCTGAGACTCTGGGCGTCGAGATCGAGGTTACCCCGCTTCCTTCCGAGAAGAAGGACGAGGAGACCGACGCCGAGTAAATCGGTTTGACGATCACTTGTTTTAAGGGATCCGTCCGTAATGGACGGGTCCCTTTTTGCATTTGGTGCCGAGATGCACGATGCTGCCCATGCTGTCCACAGGCTATTTGGTTGTCGCTGCATGAAAAAACGCCGACATCCCGCCTCGGGGAGGAGGCGGGAACGCACCGAGTAGACGGAGGGGTGCGGAGCGCGGTCGCGTCTCGACTGACGACGTTGCCCATCGACAGGACCATTGTAGCGCATGGCGGTTCTTGGTTTATCGTGTCGAGCGTTTGCGTTGTGCCATTGCCTGCGGCAACGGTGTGTTACACTCTTGCACTGCTGAGTGGGCCAGACGGTCGCGCGATGTGCTGCTTGCAGTACGCGTGAGGAAAGTCCGGGCTCCAGAGGGCGGGATGCCGGCTAACGGCCGGGCGGAGTGATCCGACGGAAAGCGCCGCAGAAAAGAAGACTCCCACCTGCGCCGCAAGGCGTAAAGGGAAAAGCTGAAACGGTGGTGTAAGAGACCACCAGCGTCGTGGCAACACGGCGGCTTGGCAAGCCCCATCCGGAGCAAGCGCGAATAGGAACGCTATGGGCCGGCCCGGTCCGCGTTCGGGTAGCGTGCGTGGAACTGCACGGTAACGTGCAGACAAGATAAATGACCGTTCACGACAGAACCCGGCTTATAGGCCCACTCAGCAACTATGTTGACGCTGCGAACCCGTCAGCGCGGCAATCTGCCTTTCAAGCCTTCGGGCATGACCATAAGGTCAATGCCCTTGTCTTTCAAGGCACCTTGCTCGCGCTGACGGGTTCTCGCTGTTGGTGACGGTATCATTGGCGTTTCCGTTCTTGTTGACGAGGGCAACGGTGCTGTCTTTGCCGTATTATTGAGGCTGTTTGTTGCTGCGCTTTATTTTGTTGAGGGGCTTTGTTGGACAGCTATTTTACTCTGCAATCGAATATTGAGGCTTCGGGCGAGTTTGTGGACCGCAAGAGCCGGTTTATTGCCCAGCTGGTCCATATTGAGTCCGAGGACGAGGCGAATGCCTTTATCGAGATGGTTCGCAAGCGTCATTACGACGCTCGGCACAATGTTCCCGCGTGGATTTTAGTCGATGGACGCGAGCGCCAGAGCGATGATGGTGAGCCGAGCCGCACGAGCGGTATGCCGACGCTCGAGGTGCTGCGCGGCGCGGGGCTCAAAAATGTTTGCTGCGTGGTGACGCGCTATTTTGGTGGCACGCTGTTAGGGCCCGGTGGCTTGGTGCGCGCCTATACCGCGGCGACGCAGACGGCGGTGGCCGCGGCTCAGGAGGCCGGGCAGATCGTCGAGATGACGAGTGTCGTGCCTGTTGACGTGCATGTGGCCTATCCGCAGTATGAGCAAGTGCTTCATTTGGCGCAGGATTCGGGTGCCAAGGTTTCGGATACCGATTTCGCGGATACCGTGACGATTCATTTGGTGTTCAAAGCGGGGGAGCAGGAGCCGTTTTGCGCTAAGATGCGCGAGCTTATGGCGGGGCGCGAGGAGATTGAGGTCGGCGCTCCCGAGTTTGCGGAGTTCTAACGGCGACGGCTGGCGTGCTTTTGGATTGATTCCAAGCGCGCCGGCCGTCGTTTTATGTTGCCGCCGTTTACTCGGCGAGCTGCTTAAGCACATCGCAGGCGATTTCGACGGCATCGTCGATGCAGCCGGGGCAGCTGCGGAGCGGACCCTTGTCCGATCCGATGCCCTTGAGCGTGCCGCAGACGGTCGTCGTGTTCTTCTCGCCAAAACGCTTGGCGATTTCGCGCGACAGCTTGTAGGTCTGGCCCTTGGTCTTGGGGTTTTCCATGCCGTCGCTCATTACAAAGCCCATGATGGCCACGGCGCCCGAGATGGCGCCGCAGGTTTCGGTCATGCCGCCCATGCCGGCGCCAAATCCCTCGGTGAGGGTAAAGGCGGTCTGGGGGTCGAGGCCGACGGCAGGTGCGAGCGTGCAGGCGACGGCCTGTGCGCAGTTGAAGCCACGGGCGTGATATTCGGCAGCCTGAGCCTGACAGGCGGTGATGTCGAGCTGGGCCGTATCGATTTGCTTCATCGTTGTCTCCTTGGTCACGGTGTACCCGCTTATGGTACTCGTGACGGTGCATGTAATCCATCGAGAGCTTCATGTATGCCTCATTTTATCTATTGAGCAAATGCCCAAGGCTTGAGATAAATACCCCTGATCAATTTGTCCCTTAACCTACCTTGGGGATGGGTTGAGAGGGGTGCAGGGTAGCGGTATCGTGAACCGAATAAAACTAAAACCCAGGCAAGGGAGCTAGATATGAGCGAGCAGACCATCGGTACTACATGTGTTCAGGGCGGCTATCACCCGGGAGATGCCGAGCCGCGCCAGGTGCCCATCTACCAGTCCACCACGTGGAAGTACGACACGTCCGAGCACATGGGCAAGCTGTTTGACCTAGAGGAGTCGGGCTACTTCTACAGCCGTTTGCAGAACCCCACGTGCGATCTGGTTGCCGCCAAGATCTGCGAGATGGAGGGCGGCACCGCTGCGATGCTCACGAGCTCGGGCATGGCTGCGAATTTCCTCGCGATCTTTAACGTGGCCGGTGCCGGCGATCATGTGGTCGCGAGCTCTGCCATTTACGGCGGTACGTATAACCTGCTCGCCCACACCATGGTCCGCATGGGCGTGACCTGCACGTTCGTCGCCCCCGACTGCACCGATGAGGAGCTCGAGGCAGCCTTTGAGCCCAACACCAAGCTCGTCTTTGGCGAGACCATCGCCAACCCCGCCCTTGCCGTGCTCGATATTGAGCGCTTTGCCAAGGCCGCGCATGACCACGGCGTGCCGCTGATGGTCGACAACACCTTCCCGACGCCCGTGATGTGCCGTCCCTTTGAGTGGGGCGCCGACATCGTTACGCACTCCACCACCAAGTACATGGATGGACATGCTGCCTACCTGGGCGGCGTAATCGTCGACCACGGCCAGTTTGACTGGATGGCCCATGCGGACAAGTTCCCGGGTCTCACCACGCCCGACGAGAGCTACCACGGCGTGACGTATGCCGAGAAGTTCGGTCGCGAGGGCGCCTTCATTACCAAGGCAACCGCTCAGCTCATGCGCGACCTCGGCCCCATGCAGAACCCGCAGGCGGCGTTCTTCCTGAACAGCTCGCTCGAGAGCCTGCATGTGCGCATGCCGCGTCATTGCGAGAATGGCCTGGCCGTTGCCAAGTTCCTGCAGAGCCATCCCAAGGTGCGCTTCGTTAGCTATCCGGGTTTGGAGGGCCACAAGTACTATGACCTGGCTCAGAAGTACATGCCCAACGGTACCTGCGGCGTCGTGAGCTTTGGCTTTAACGGTGGTCGCGCGGCGGCCGAGACCTTTATGAAGAGTCTCAAGCTCGCCCAGATCGCCACACACGTGGCCGACGCCCGCACTTGCTGCCTGCATCCTGCTAACGCCACGCATCGCCAGATGAACGATGAGGAGCTCATCGCCTGTGGCATCTCCGCCGACATGGTGCGCCTGTCGTGCGGCCTCGAGGACACGGCCGATCTGATTGCCGACCTTGAGCAGGCGCTCGAGCAGTGCTAGGCTAGCGTTCGTGCAAGGCGCCGATGCTGGCAGAAAGCTTCGGTGACCTTTCGTTCCGATTCCGTAGGCGGGACCCCAATCGCGACTGTTTGCAGGCGATTGGGGCCCCGTTTTTTTGCGTTGGGCCACTCGAAAGGATGGATATGGAGAAAACTGCAGAGCAGCTGCGCCGCGAGCACATTGCCCTAGAGGGCGACACCCATGGCAAGAACAAGTGGGCGATTCTGTTTACCGTGCTCATCATGACGTTTATGGTGTGTCTGGATTCGACCGTCGTGACCGTGGCGCTGCCCGTGATGCAAAAGGAGCTGGGCGTGGGCCTCGATCGCATTCAGCTGGTAAGCTCGGTGTATCTGCTTGCGACATGCGTGGCTATGTTGCCGTTTGGCCGTCTGGGCGACGTGCGTGGCAAGGTGAATGTGTTCCAGCTGGGCGTCATCGTCTTTTCGGTCGGTTCGCTGCTGTGCGGCCTTTCGGCCTCGCTTGAGGTTCTTATCCTAGCTCGCATTGTTCAGGGCGTCGGTTGCGCGGCGGCCATGGCTAACAACATGGGTATCATCACTGAGTCGTTTCCGGCGCGCGAACGAGGCCGTGCCATGGGTATTCTCGCGACCTTCGTGGCCCTCGGCATGATGTGTGGTCCCGTGCTCGGCGGTATGCTGGTGGCAAGCTTTCCCTGGGAGAGTATCTTCCTCATCAACCTGCCTATTGGCGTAATCTCGTTTATCGTGGGGCTCTACACGCTGCCGCATGTTAAGCCGGAGGCCGGCGAGCGCCCCATGTCCCTGATCGAGGCCGCTCGTCGCTGCTTTGCAAATTCGGCCTTCACTATCAACCTTGCCTGCATGCTCATCGTGTTCGTTGGTATTGGTGCATCCGAGTTTATCCTGCCGTTCTATTTTCAGGACGCGCATGGGTTTGGTTCCGACATTTCCGGATTGCTGTTTTTGGCGCTGCCGATGGTGAATGCCTTTATTGGTCCGCTATCGGGTACGGTTTCGGACCGTGTTGGCTGCGAGGGCCCCACGGCGGTCGGCCTGGGCGTGTACGTGTGCGGTCTTTTTGCGGTAAGCACGCTCGACGAGCACTCTTCTATCCCCGTGATCGTGTGCTGCGTCGCGTTTATGTCGTGCGGTACGTCGATTTTCCAGAGCCCCAACAACTCGTTGTATATGGGCTCGGCTCCGCGCGAGGCACTTGGCTTTGCAGGTAGCTTGGGCAGTTTGGCGCGCTATGCGGGCATGGCGCTGGGTATTACGGCAGGTTCGCATATCCTCTATGGGCAGATGAGCGTGGCGATGGGCGAGGCCGTGACCAGTTTTGTTGCAGGCCGTCCGGATGTGTTCCTATTCGGCTTTCGCTCGGTGTTCTACGTGCTTATGGTTGTGGCCGCCGTGGGCTTTGCGCTTGCCATGGTGCGTTTGGTGAAGATGCGCGCCCGCCATTAGCGTGTTGGGAGGCTGTCTGCCACGATTCGTACCGTCCCAAAAAGACTGGTTTGTGGTGCGATGCGGCTTGTGGGGCGGGCGGGGGTCGGTCCGTGGTAGACTATCGAACAACGTTTATTAATCGCGCGGTATCGTTGCCGCGAGAAGGGGTTGCGCCATGCAGGAGCTTGAGGATCGTATTCGCCATGACGGCATCGTAAAGGCCGGTAACGTCCTTAAGGTTGATGCCTTCCTCAACCACCAGTGCGACGTTGAGCTGTTTGACCACATGGGTGCCGAGTGGGCCCGTCTGTTCGAGGGCGTCGAGATCAACAAGATCCTGACGATTGAGGCTTCGGGCATTGGCATGGCTTGCATCGCGGCTCAGCATTTTGGCGGCGTGCCGGTGGTCTTTGCCAAGAAAGCGCAGTCCATCAACCTTGACGGCGAGCAGTATGCCACGACCATCTACTCCTTTACCAAACAGAAGGAGTACCCGGTCATCGTTGGCAAGCGTTTCCTGTCCGAGGGCGACAAGGTCCTGATCATCGACGACTTTTTGGCCAACGGCTGCGCGCTCGAGGGTCTTATCAAGATCTGCGAGGCTGCGGGTGCCGAGGTGTCCGGTATTGGCATTGCAGTGGAGAAGGGCTTCCAGGGCGGTGGCGATAAGCTCCGCGAGCGCGGCTTCCGCGTCGAGAGCCTGGCCCGTATCGCCGATATGGACTGCGAGACCGGCGAGATCACCTTCGCCTAAGCGCGCAACACAAGCGATTGGTATGCGATGTGACAAAGGGACTGTCCCTTTGTCACATTTTTTGTATGAGGGGAGGTGCTGATATGGACGAGAACAAGATGGAATGGCGCGAGTATGCGCGCTATGCCGAGATGTCGGTCGAGGAGTTGGCGCGCGACTGCGAGGTGCAGGTGTTTCGCGCGACGGGTCCGGGCGG
>DBFOIV010000198.1:0-11926 GCA_048489175.1 Collinsella sp.
CTGTTTGGTTACTATAGAACGGCTGTTACGGAGAGCTGACCGAGAGGCCGAAGGTGCTCGCCTGCTAAGCGAGTATGCCCCAAAAGGGCATCTGGGGTTCGAATCCCCAGCTCTCCGCCAGTTTAACTTTAAAGAAGGGTCCCATCGGGGGCCCTTTTTTATTATCGAGAAAGGGCGCTGGGGATTCGAACCCTCAAAAAAGGAGGCGCCCCGTTGGACGCCTCCTTTCAGCGAGTGTATTGTTCTTCGATCTTACATCTCGGGCGCCTTGGCGACGGTCTCGCTTTCTGCCGTGAGTGGGCGGTTGTCGATGCGGCGGCCCAGGCGGTCGAGCTTCACAAGGAGCCACTCAATGGGATTCGGCCCTGCCCCTTCCTCGTCGGCAACCAGGTCCATAACGGCGATTTTGGTGCCGTCCTGCTTGAGCGTAACGCTGCCCACCTTGTCGCCCACATGCACCGTGCCCGAAAGATCGTCGTGGCTAACCTTTTCGGTCACCTCGCCGGCAAGGGAAAACACGGTCGCTTGCGCCGTAGGATCGGCGAGTGTGGCGTCGATCGTCTTATCCGTCCAGTCGGTTTGGCCAATGCGCGCCATAAGCGGGTTGCCGTTGGCGGTCTTTTCCTGCGTGTTGGCGATTGCGACCGTCACCTTGTGGCCGTAGTACCAGTTGGCAAGGGTGGCGGTATCGGTAAAGCGCTGATCGGTGGTGGTGGAGTTCAAAATAACGGTGTAGATCTCGTCGCCGTCGCGGTTGTAGGCGCTCGTAAAGCAATAGCCCGCGTCGTCGGTGGTGCCGGTCTTGCCGCCGATGTTGCCATCTTGGCCCAGCAAATAGTTATGCGTGTCCATGGAATGCGAATGGTCGGTGCCGTCGGCGCCCGTGACCTCGATCCAGGAATCCTCGCTCGCTACGACCTCGCGGATCGTGTCGTTTTTCATGGCCTCCTGCATCATCAGCGCTACGTCGTGTGCGGTTGAGTGCATATTGCCAGCCCACTCATCAAAGTCCAGACCATGCGGGTTTTCAAAAAGCGTACCGGTGCAGCCGAGCTTCTTAGCGCGCTCGTTCATGGCCTTCACAAATGTGGCCTCGGCGTCTTTGGTCTTGGGGTCGATCTTCTTGCCCACATATTCGGCGAGCACGATGGCGGCGTCGTTGCCCGAGGGAATCATCAGGCCACGCAGTGCCTGCTCAACGGTAAGCTCGTCGCCTTCGAGCAAGCCAGCGGTCGAATTACCCACGGTGGCTGCGGCGTTGCTCACCGTGACCTTCTCGTCCATCTTGCAATTCTCGACGGTTAGGATTGCGGTCATGACCTTGGTGATCGAGGCAATCTTGACCTGCTCATCGGGGCCGCGGGCATAGTAGACGGTACCGTCTTTGCCCATGACGAGGGCATTGGTCGCATCGATATCGGGCAGGTTTTCGGCCGTGATGCCGCGCGCATCGGCGGTTTTGCCGCAAACATTGTCGGTCGTGAGCACTTGGGCGCCGGCGACGGTGGGCGCGCCAGCGGCAAGGGCGATAGCGCAGACAAAGCCGGCGGCAAGCTGGGCTGAGCGCTTTGCAAAAGAGGTGAGGGACTTCACGGATTTCGCTTTCGACGGGATGGTCTCTTCTGGAACTAGAGTATATCGTTTGCCGGCGTCGGCGATCATCGCGTGCGTGCGTGGCCCACATCCGCGCTCGAACGGGCACAAGGGTGCTTAAGGCCGACTTAATCACCCACGCTTGTTGTGTGTGGCGTGCGTCGCCTCGGGCATAATGGAGCGCGAGAGGAGCACGCATGAACGAGCGCATACTGGTAGTTGATGACGAGAAGGCCATCGCCGACTTGGTTGGTATCTACCTTACAAAAGAGGGCTTTGATGTCCAGATTGCCTATAGCGGGGCCGATGCTGCCAAGGCAATCTTGGAGCAGGAGTTCGATCTGGCGCTGCTGGATGTCATGCTGCCCGATATCGATGGATTTGAGCTGCTGCGTACGATCCGTTCCAGCCATACCTATCCTGTGATTATGCTGACGGCGCGCGATGCCCAGCAAGACAAGATCGAGGGCCTTTCGCTTGGCGCGGACGATTACGTGGTCAAGCCGTTCCGCCCGCTGGAGCTCATCGCGCGTGTGCACGCTCAGCTTCGCCGCTACACCAGCTACGGTAGCCGTGCGCAGGCGGCCGAGTCGCCGACCATTCAGCTCGACGGCTTGGAGATCAACCGCGATGCTCGTTCCGTGACGGTGGACGGTTCACCGGTACGCCTCACGCCCACCGAGTATTCAATCTTGCTGTATCTGGTCGAGCATCGCGGCAGCGTGGTGGCCGTGGAGGACCTGTTCCGCGCAGTGTGGAACGAGGACTTTATGCCCGGCTCCAACAATACGGTGATGGTACACATTCGCCACTTGCGCGAAAAGATCGGCGATGACGCACAAAAGCCGCGCTTTATCAAAAACGTCTGGGGCGTCGGCTACATCATCGAATAACGCTTTTCGCTTGTGAGGATCTTGATATGACAAAAGACGATAGGCAAGCGTTCGAGGTGCCCGATCGGCTCTTTGAATACGTGAGGTCGGTCGTCGACAACCGCGCGCTTGCAACGGTGCTGCTCTTTTTGCTGAGCCTGCTGCTGATTGGCATCGACAACATCGTCGGAATCTTGGCGGTGCTGCTTGTCGGCTTTTTGCTGATCGATCGATTTGAGATCGTGTGCCGCTGCGTGGTGATTGGCGGCGCCGCGTGGGCCATGACGTTGGCGATTGGCGCCATGGCGCTCGGCGGCATCGAAGGGCCGGTGCTGTTCGATGCCGGCTTTGTATTCAACATGCTTGGCTTTGTGCTGGCGCTTGCCGCGTGCGTGCTGTTCTTGTGTGGCCGCGCCCTGTACTACCAGGGCTACGAGCAGGGCGAGCAGCATGCCGATTGTGTGCTGGCCGCTCGTATTCAAGATCGCCTGATCGATCACCCCGACACCTGGGATAACATCGACGGCGACTTCTTGGAGGTCGAGGGCGCCCTTAACCGCGTGCGTGACCGTGAGCGCAAGGTGCAGCAAGCTCTGCGTGACGAGTCGCATCGCAAGGACGATTTGGTCACGTACTTGGCACATGACCTACGCACCCCGCTTGCCAGTGTGGTGGGCTATCTTTCGCTGCTGCAAGAGGCTCCCGAGCTGCCGGTTGAGCAACGTGCGCACTTTACGGGCGTGGCGCTCGACAAGGCGCACCGGCTCGATACGCTCATCGAAGAGTTCTTCGATATCACGCGCTTTGACTTCCACGATATCGTGCTCACGCGCGGCTATGTTGATCTGGGGTTGCTGCTGGCTCAGGTGACTGACGAGTTCTATCCCATCCTCAACGAGCAGCATAAGGAAGTCCAAGTTGATATTCGCGAGGACCTGACGGTGCTCGTGGATGGCGACAAAATGGCTCGCGTGTTCAACAACATCATGAAAAACGCTATTGCCTATAGCTATGAGGGCTCGACCATCACGATCGAGGCCAGACGCCGGGACGGCGGTGGCGTGCGCGTGCGCTTTATCAATCAGGGCGATCCCATCCCTGCGGCTAAGCTCAAGGTGATCTTTGAGAAGTTCTATCGCCTGGATGCGGCGCGTGCGACCAATCGCGGCGGCGCTGGACTGGGGCTTGCCATCGCCAAGGAGATCGTATGCGCGCACGGCGGTACCGTTGCATGTGAATCGACGCCCGAACACACGATATTCACCATCGAGCTGCCCGCCGCATAGCCAGCGTGCCCTTACAAACACTTGACAATGCGCTCACGTGCATATGAGCCGCGATTCCTACTATCGATACTGCTGAATTGATATCGATGTGGAGGTATGCGGTATGACGGCTGCTGCGGCTGTGGAGCCCACGGAGCTTGAAGAACTCATGAAAGCGCAGGCCGAGGCCGCGCACGAGCGCGAGGTTGGGGATGCGACTCGCCCCACGGCAGAGGATCTTGCCGCCTCGCCGACGCGAATCGATGTTGAGGGCCTCGACCTGTTCTATGGCGACCACCATGCGCTCAAGGACGTGAATATCAAGATCCGCGACAAGCAGATTACCTCGTTCATCGGGCCTTCGGGCTGCGGAAAGTCCACGTTGCTGCGCTGCTTTAACCGCATGAACGACGGCATCAAGGACTGCCGAATCGAGGGCAAAATTGCGCTCGATGGTCAAGATATCCTGGGCGACTACGACATCTGCCGCCTTCGCCAGCGCGTGGGCATGGTGTTCCAGCGCCCCAACCCGTTTCCCATGAGCATCTACGACAACGTCGCCTATGGGCCGCGCGGTATGGGTGTGCGCGATCGCGTCGTGCTCGACGAGCTGGTCGAAGACTCCCTGCGACGCGCCGCCCTGTGGGACGAGGCCAAGGACAAGCTCAAAGAGTCGGGTCTGGGTCTTTCGGGCGGCCAGCAGCAGCGCCTGTGCATCGCCCGCGCACTTGCCGTGCAGCCCGACATTCTGCTGATGGACGAGCCGACCTCGGCACTCGATCCTGTGTCGACGCTGGTGGTGGAGCAGCTGGCCTGCGAGCTCAAAGAGACCTGCACGCTCGTGGTCGTTACGCACAATATGCAGCAGGCGGCGCGTATCTCCGATTCGGTCGCATTCTTTTTGCTGGGTGAGCTGGTGGAGCACGCGCCCACCGCGCAACTCTTCAAGAATCCGACCGATCCGCGCACGGCGGATTATTTGACGGGACGTTTTGGCTGATACCATCTAGTAAAGGTACCTTTAGGGTTAAGATGCGGTCATGCCGGCCGCAAAGGGGTTCAACATGATCTATTACGTCGAGGACGATGACAACATCAGGGATCTGACGGTCTACGCGCTGCGCAAGCAGGGAATCGAGGCCGAGGGCTTTTCGTGCGATGGCGAGTTTAAGGCCGCCGTGGCGCGACGGGTACCCGATGCTGTCCTGCTCGACATCATGCTGCCCGATACCGATGGTTTGGCGATTATGCGCCGCCTGCGTGCCGACCGCCTGACGGCGACGGTGCCCATCATGATGCTTACCGCCAAGGACACCGAGCTCGACAAGGTGATGGCGCTCGATGGCGGTGCCGACGATTACCTGACTAAACCCTTCTCGCTCATGGAGCTCGCCAGCCGCTGCCGCGCACTGCTGCGTCGCGGCGGCATGGTCAAGCAGGCGAGCGATGTGCTCAGCGTGGGCGACATCGTGCTCTCGCCCAGCCATCGCGAGGTGACCGTTGCCGGCGAGCCGCTTAAGCTCACCCTGCGCGAGTTCGACCTGCTCGAGTACCTCATGCGTAAGCCCGGCGTGGTCTTTACCCGCGAGTCGTTGCTGCAGAGCGTGTGGGGCTGGGACTTCGACGGCGGTTCGCGCACCGTTGACGTGCACGTGCAGACGCTTCGTCAAAAACTGGGCGAGCATGCCAGCGCCATCGAGACCGTGCGCGGCGTGGGCTACCGCTTGGCCGAGCCTTCTGCCGGTGATGGTGCCGAAGGTGACGACACCGCGGCCACCGCATCGGAGGAGTAACCCGTGGTCTTCGCCCCCCATGGAAAACATACGCTGTCGCACCGCGTTTTTGTGACGATCTTTGTCTGCGCCATGGCGGTTATCGTGGCGTTTACGGTGCTGGGTGCGTTCTTTGTGCAAAACACCTTGGCGGATGCCACGAGTGCCAATCTGGCGCAGGAAACCGAGCTCATTGCTGCCGCCCTCGACGAGCAGCAGGAGCCCATCCCGTTCTTGCGTAGCCTCGATCGCGAGGACTTGCGCATCACGCTGATTAACAAGGATGGATCGGTTGCCTACGACAACGAGGCGTCGCCTTCCACATTGCCCAACCACGGCGATCGCCCCGAGGTCATCGAGGCCTTTGAGAATGGTTCGGGTTCCGCGGAGCGCGCAAGCTCTACGCTCGACGAGATTATGCTGTATCGCGCCGTCGCCCTTGATAACGGCCAGGTTGTCCGCTTGGCACAGGCCCAGCCTGGCGTTGCGGCGATTTTGCTGTCGATGGTGGCGCCGATGCTGCTTATCGCGGCAGCGGGTGCGGTACTCTCGTTTTTTATGGCGCGCCGCGAGTCCCGTGCCATCATCGCGCCTTTGCAAGAGGTGGATTTGGACCACCCACGCCGTAGCTATGAGCACGCCTATGCCGAGATGGTCCCCATGCTTGAGCGTATCGAGTCGCAGCGCCAGGAGCTCAAGCGCCAAATGGCGGTGCTAGCGGACAACGACCGTATGCGCCGCGAGTTCACGGCGAATATCACTCATGAGCTCAAGACGCCGCTTACGGCGATTTCGGGCTATGCCGAGCTCATCGCAAACGGCATGGTCGAGGGCGAGGACGACCTGCGCAACTTTGGCGGTCGCATCTATCGTGAGGCGGGCCGCTTGGCAGCGCTCGTCAACGACATCCTTACGCTGTCTAACTTGGACGAGGCCGAGCGTGCAACTGAGGGCGAGACGGTGCCCATTGGGTCCACGGAGCCTATTGAGCTCTCGCGCGCCGTCTATGCGGTTGAGCAGCGTCTTGAACAGGTCGCCCGTCAGGCGAATGTGACGATAAGTCATGAGACCAAGCCTGTGGTCATCGAGGGCGTGTCGCGCTTGATTGACGAGCTCATCTATAATCTGGCAAGCAACGCCATCCGCTACAATCGACCCGGCGGTACGGTTACGCTGCAGTGCGGCACCAACGACGAAGGCCATCCGTTCCTTGCGGTCGCCGACACGGGAATCGGTATCGCGCCTGAAGAACAGGGCAAGGTATTTGAACGGTTCTATCGCGTGGACAAGAGTAGGTCCAAGGCACGCGGCGGAACCGGTCTGGGGCTTGCCATTGTCAAGCATGCGGCCCTGTATCATCACGCCACGCTCGATCTGTCGAGCGAGTTGGGCGTGGGAACCACCATTACGGTGACGTTTCCCATACAGCAGGACGAGCCATTCGCATAGCGATACAACATAGGTATTGATGCAGACGCCGCATTTGACTTTCGGGTGCGGCGTTGTTGTGCAATTTTACGATTGCTTCCGACATTTTTACAGGAGAGCCTGTTTCTTATGTATAGAGTTTGGTCTCGGTAAAAAGATGCGATAACATACGGACAGTTTTGTCAATCCGAACTGGGGAAATGAAAGGCAAGCTGCATGACCCTTCTCGAACTGTTCCAGCTGCTGAAGAAGCACCTCAAGCTGGTCATCACCCTTCCGGTGGTCTGCGCGATCGCCATGGGTATCGTGTCCTTCGCCGCGATGGACAACACCTATACCGCGACGACGAGCATGTACATTCTCGCCAAGACCGACGATAGCGGCCAGATGAGCTACAACGATCTCTCGGCGAGCCAGATGCTTTCCAACGATATCGCCACGCTGCTGGATAGCGATAGCGTTAAGAGCGGCGCCGCCAAGGAACTGGGCCTCACCGATCTGGATGACTACAAGGTGTCTGTTTCCTCCGAGACCACCACGCGTGTCATTACGCTTTCGGTTACCGGCACCGATGCCAAGGAGACGGCTGAGGTCGCAAAGGCCATAGCTAGCTCGGTGAGTACGGTCGCTCAGAACGTCGGCGCTGCCCAGAGCATCAACGTTATCGACGAGGCTAAGACCCCCGAAGTCCCCAGCGGCCCCAAGCGCACGCTGTATATTGCCGTCGCGTTCCTCGCCGGTATCTTTATCGCAGTCGCCTATGTCGTTTTGGCAGACATGCTCAATACCCGCATCCGCGGTGCCGAAGAGGCGGAAGAGCTCCTGGGCATTCCCGTTGTTGGCCGAATTCCGGCTATGAAAGGTGGTAAATAGGCATGGCTAAGGCAAAGAACACCGATAAGCTCGTTGTACAGAATGCCGCCAAGACCCTTCTGGCCAACATCCGCTTTGCGAGCGTGGACGACCCCATTCGCACCATTACCGTCACGTCCTCGATTCCCAACGAGGGCAAGTCTACGGTTTCCATCAACCTTGCCCAGGCTATCGCCACGAGCGGCAAGTCCGTGCTCCTGGTCGAGGCCGATATGCGCCGCAGGTCCCTTTCCGATATGCTCGGCGTTCGTTCGCGCGGCGGACTCTATGCGGTCCTTTCCGAGCAGATCTCCATTGACCAGGCAATTGTCGAGACGGGTCAGAAGAACTTCTACTTCCTCGATGCCGAGCCGCATATTCCCAATCCTGCCGACATCATCGTCTCTCACCGCTTTGCCAAGCTGGTAAAGGCACTGTCTGCCAAGTTCCAGTACGTCATCTTTGATGCTCCCCCGGTCGGCACCTTCATCGATGCTGCCGAGATTGCCAGCCTGACCGACGGTACGCTGTTCGTGGTGCGCGAGGACTTCACCAAGCGCGAGGAGGCACTCAACGCTATCGGCCAGCTTAAGAAGTCCGAAAAGGTCAAGCTCATCGGTACCGTTATGAACTACTGCGAGACCGAGACCAGCGAGTACTACTACTCCTACTACACCAAGGACGGTAAGAAGGTGAAGAAGGGCTCGGACGATCAGGGGACTTCCAAAAAGGGCATCTTCACCAACCGAGCAAACGTTTAGTTGATTAAGGCTGACCTATGCGTGACATTCATTGCCATATCTTGCCGGGTGTAGACGACGGCGCCGCCGATCTCGATGAGAGCTTGGCGATGCTCGAGGCTGCCAAGCGGGCCGGTGTAACCAGAATCGTTTGCACTCCTCACTGCCGTGATCCCTATTTTGATTACGACAAGATGTGGGATGCCTTTGAACTGCTGCGTGATAACGCTGACGGTTTTCCGCTCCAGATGGGCTTCGAGGTCAACCATCGAAAGCTCGTTGAGCTTGGTATCGATGCCGCGGAGCACTTGCATTTCGATGGGACCAACGAGTTTCTGCTCGAGCTTTCGACGCATGCCGATGCGTATGCGTTTAGAGAGTACGAGAACACGATTTACGATTTGCAGTGCCGTGGCTACCAGGTGATCATCGCTCATCCTGAGCGCTATCGTGCGGTTCAAAAGGATGTAAGCGTGGCGGAGCGTCTGGTCGATATGGGCTGCAAGCTGCAGGCTTCGGCGGACTTTATTGCCGGCGGTCGCTTTGGTCGCGAGAAAAAGCCGGCACAGCGCCTGTTCGATCAGAACCTGTACAGCTTCATCGCGAGCGATGCCCATAACGTGGGTCATTACGATTGCCTGGCGAAGGCTCGCGCGAAGTTTAGCGTGCGCGGAGCTCATTTTCGCTAAAATCTGTCCCTAACGTTCGCATTGAATGAAGGGGCAGCCATGGATATTCAACTTAAGACGGGATGCTTTGATGACGCGGCGTTGGTGCGCCGCGTCGTTTTTATGGACGAGCAGGGCTACGAGAATGAGTTCGACGCTATCGACGAGGATCCGAACTGCATTCATGTGACGCTCTATGTAGACGGCGAGCTTGCCGGTTGCTCGCGCGTGTTTCCCGAAGAGCTTGAGCGCGTGGCTGACGCAGAGGCCCCGGTGTTGACGGCATGCGACATGGACGAAGGCGTTGCGGCGGGGGAGACCTACATTATGGGGCGCGTCGCCGTGCTGCCGGCTATGCGTCGTCGCGGACTGGCGGGTGCGATCGTCGAGGCCAGTGCTTCGTGTGCACGCGATGCCGGCGCTAAGCTTATTAAGCTGCATGCGCAGGAATACGTGCTGCCGCTCTATGCAAAGGCGGGCTACACGCAAATTGCCCCGGTAGATTACGAAGACGAGGGCCAGCCCCATGTCTGGATGGCCAAGCGCGTAGATGGCAGATAGGGACGTTCCTTTTCTGCCGGCACTTGGGGACGCTCCTTGGCAATTGGCGCATCGGAGCGCTCGGACATACAGTTTTTCGATTCCATATGTATATATGCGCGCTAATGGGTTATAAAATCTAAGTCTGAACATAGCAGGTCTGCGATTCGGCTCGGGCGACCGGGCCGTTTTTGCGGACGGGGGTAGCGCGAAAGGACTGCACATGCGTCAATTTAAGACCGAGAGCAAAAAACTGCTCGACCTTATGATCAATTCCATCTACACCAATAAGGAAATCTTCCTGCGCGAGCTTATCTCTAACGCGAGCGACGCCGTCGACAAGCTCAACTTTAAGAGCCTGCAGGATCCGAGCGTCAAGATCGACCAGGGCGACCTGGCTATTCGCGTTTCCTTTGATAAAGACGCCCGCACCATTACCATCTCGGATAACGGCATTGGCATGACCGCTGAGGAGCTCGAGCGCAATCTGGGCACCATCGCCCATTCCGGCTCCGAGGAGTTTAAGACCGAGAACGCCGAGCAGCAGGGTTCGGATGTCGACATCATCGGCCAGTTTGGCGTGGGCTTCTACTCGGCTTTTATGGTCGCCAGCCATGTGAAGGTCGTCAGCCGCGCCTACGGCGAGGATGTCGCCCATGTGTGGGAATCCGACGGTCTTGAGGGCTACACCATCGAGGACGGCGAGCGTGCCGAGCACGGTACCGATGTCATCCTAACGCTGCGCGAGAACGAGAAGCTCGATGCCGACGGCGAGGCCGAGACCTACGATCGCTTCCTGACCGAATGGGGCCTCAAGAGCCTAATTCAGCAGTACAGTAACTATGTGCGTTACCCGATCCAGATGATGGTGTCCAAGAGCCGCCAGAAGCCCAAGCCCGAGGATGCTGGCGATGACTACACGCCCGAGTACGAGGACTACCAGGAGCTCGAGACCATCAACTCCATGACGCCGATCTGGAAAAAGCGCAGCTCCGATGTCGAGCAGAAGGACTACGACGAGTTCTACAAGTCCACGTTCCACGACTTTGACGATCCTGCGCGCACCATCAGCTTCCATGCCGAGGGCACGCTCGAGTATGACGCCCTGCTGTTTGTGCCGGGACGCGCGCCGTTCGATCTGTACAGCAAGGACTACGAGAAGGGTCTGGCGCTCTACAGCTCCAACGTCCTGATCATGGAGAAGTGCGACGACCTGCTGCCCGACTACTACAACTTTGTCCGCGGCGTCGTGGATTCCGCCGACGTGTCGCTCAACATCTCGCGCGAGACGCTGCAGCAGAACCGTCAGCTCAAGGCCATCGCCAAGCGTGTGGAAAAGAAGATTACCGCCGACCTTGAGGATATGCGTGACAACGACCGCGAGGCCTACGAGAAGTTCTTTGAGAACTTTGGCCGCGGTCTTAAGTACGGCATCTACTCGAGCTATGGCATGAAGGCCGATGAGCTCGCTGACCTGTTGCTGTTCTGGTCTGCCAAGGAACAGAAGATGATTACCCTGGCCGAGTATGCCAAGGGCATGCCTGAGGATCAGAAGGCCATCTACTACGCCGCCGGCGACTCGCGTGAGCGCTTGGCCAAGATGCCCGTGGTAAAGGGCGTGCTCGACCGCGGCTATGACGTGCTGCTGCTGACGCAGGATGTGGATGAGTTCACGTTCCAGGCTATGCGTGAGTACGTTGCCGCCGATATGCCCAAGATCTACGAGGACGATGCCGCCCGCGAGGCTGCCGGGAAGGCCGTGGCCGATGGTGCCGAGCCCGAGGTTGAGGATCGTCACCTGGAGCTCAAGAACGTCGCAACCGGTGATCTTGACCTGGCGACCGAGGACGAGAAAAAGGAGGCCGAGGACGCCACCAAGGAGAACGAGGACCTCTTTAACGCCATGAAGGAGGCACTCGGCGACAAGGTCGAGAAGGTTGCCGTCTCTGCGCGCCTGACCGATGCTCCCGCGTGCATCACCACCGAGGGCCCGCTTTCGCTCGAGATGGAGAAGGTGCTCCAGAAGGGTCCCGAGGGCGCGCCCGACGGTATGCCCAAGAGCCAGCGCGTGCTCGAGCTCAACGCCAAGCACCCGGTCTTTTCCAAGCTCGTCGCCGCTCAGAAGGCGGGCGACGCCGACAAGATCAAGCAGTACTCCGGTTTGCTCTATGACCAGGCCCTGCTGGTCGAGGGCAT
>DBFOIV010000199.1:0-4036 GCA_048489175.1 Collinsella sp.
CCTTAAGGACATGAAGGTCCGCCTGTCCACCAAGATGGTGGGCGAGTCGCTCGAGCAGCACTGCGAGACCGAGTTTAACCGTCTGCGCATGACGGCGTTTCCTAACGCGTACTTCGAGAAGGATAACGATGCGTCCGAGGGCACCAAGGGCGACTTTATCTTCCGCGAGTGCGACGCAAGCGGTAACGAGGTCATTTCGATTATGTTCGAGATGAAAAACGAGAACGACGAGACCGCGACCAAGCACAAAAACGAGGACTTCTTTAAGAAACTCGATCACGATCGTCGCCAGAAAGGCTGTGAGTACGCGGTGCTCTGCACACTGCTCGAGCCCGAAAGCGAGCTCTATAACGCAGGGATAGTCGACGTGAGTTACCGCTATGAGAAGATGTACGTGATCCGCCCGCAGTTCTTCATTCCCATGATCACGCTGCTGCGCAACGCCGCCATGGGTTCGCTGCGCTATAAGCAGGAGCTGGCGGAGTACAAGCAACAGAACATCGACGTCACGAACTTCGAGGCCAAGATGGAGAAGTTCAAGAACGACTTCGGCCGCAACTATGAGCTTGCGAGCCGTAAGTTCCAGACGGCGATCGAGGAGATTGACAAGACGATTAGCCATCTGCAGAAAACCAAGGAGGCATTGCTGTCCTCCGAGAACAATTTACGTCTAGCCAACAAGAAGGCCGACGATCTTACCATTCGCAAGCTCACCTGGGGCAACAAGACCATGAAGGCGGCGTTTGACGAGGCGCGCGGGGCTGCGACAGGGGCAAACGATGAGCCCGCCGAGGCGGATTTGTATGAGGTCGAGGATACCGAGTAGGGGATAGCGTATCGCGCAAAAAGCGGGGCCGCTGGCGATGTTGCCAGCGACCCCGCTTCGTTTCGTTCCAGTATGTTCGGCTAGTCCTCGAGCAGGTCTTCGATAAAGCCGACGCGGTAGTTTTTGAAGATGACCTCGCCACCGTCTTGCGTGGCGTCCAGATCGACATCGCCCATGATGCCAAAATCGTGGTCGCCATCCTCGTCGGCAAAGATCTGGTGCACGTGCCATACGTGCGCGGTCTTCTCGCCGGACTCGTCAATGGAAAACATCGCGGCGCTGCGGGCATCTCCGTCGGTGAGGATCTCCTCGTGCTGCTCATGGTAGGCATCGAGCGCCTTTTGCCAGCGGATTTCGCTCATGCCCCAGTCGTCGTCGAGCTCGCCCAGGTCGCGAACGTGCTCGCGAGCGGCAAGGGTCACGCGGCGGAAGAGCGCGTTGCGCACCAACAGCGTGCAGCCGCGGCGGTCCGCCACGACCTCGTCGATGCCCTGCGGCGGCGCGGCGTCGAGGGCTGCCGGGTTGCCGGCGTTCTCCCACTCGTCCACCAGGCTCGAGTCCACCGAGCGCACCACAAAGCCCAGCCACGAGATAATGTCGCGCAGGCGCTCGTCGCGCTTCTCGATGGGCACGGTGCGGTCGAGTGAACGGTAGGCCTCGGCTAGGTAGCGCAGCAGAATGCCCTCGGAGCGGGCGATGCCGAGCTTTTGAATGTAGCCCTTAAAATCGCTCGCGCTTTCCAGCATATCGCGCAGGACGCTCTTGGGAGAGAGCTGATAGTCGTTTGCCCAGGGCACTTCCTGGCAGTACTTGTCAAAGGCGGCGTCGAGCAAATCCTCGAGCGGCTTTTCGTACGTGACGTCTTGAATGCGCTCCAAGCGCTCCTCATACTCGACGCCGTCAGCCTTCATTTCGGCCATCGCGCGGTCGCGCGCAGCGCGCTCCTGTGCGCGCAGCACCTGCTTGGGGTCCTCGAGCGTTGCCTCGACCATCGAGATCAGATCCATGGTATAGGTCTCGCTCTCGGGATCGAGCAGCTCCAACGCGGCAAGCAAGAACGGCGAGAGCGGCTGATCGAGCGCAAAGTCCTCGGGCAGATCGACCGTCAGTGCATAGTCAATGTCTGGTGCGGCGTCAGTCGGGGCGTCGGGTGCGGGCGGCACCTCGGTGCGAACGACGACGCCGGAATCGATGAGTGTGGCGAAGATTTCATCGGCGCGAACCTCGAGCTTGGCCTTTTCCTCGGGGGTCTGCAGGCTCGTCTCGATGAGGTCGTGTACGCGGGCACGGGCGTCGCCGCCCTGCTCGACCACGCTAATCACCATGGAGTGCGTGATGCGCAGGCGCGGCTTGAGCGTCTCGGGTTGAGTCTCAATCAGGCGCTCAAAGGTCTGCTTGTTCCAGGTGACAAAGCCCTCGGGGGCCTTCTTCTTTTTAATCTTGCGGAGCTTCTTGAGGTCGTCACCCGCCTTGGCCATGAGCTTGGCGTTCTCGATCTCGTGCTCCGGGGCCTCGGCGATGACCATGCCCTCGGTATCGAAGCC
This sequence comes from Collinsella sp., assembly GCA_048489175.1. GTDB lineage: Bacteria > Actinomycetota > Coriobacteriia > Coriobacteriales > Coriobacteriaceae > Collinsella. The sequence continues at coordinate 2,371 of DBFOIV010000199.1, forward strand.
CGAACGGCCGGCGCGACCGGCAATCTGATGGAACTCGCGGGCGCGCAGACGACGCATCTTGTAGCCATCGAACTTGGTGAGTGCGGTGAGGACCACGGTGTGGATGGGTACGTTGATGCCGACGCCGAGCGTATCGGTGCCGCAGATGACAGGCAGCAGGCCCTGCTGCGCCAAGCGCTCGACCAGCAGACGATAGCGCGGCAGCATACCGGCGTGGTGCACGCCGACGCCGCAGCCAAGCAAGCGCTTGAGGATCTTGCCAAAGGCCGTCGAGAAGCTCGTGGCTTTGGCGGCTTCCTTAATGGCCTCGCGCTGCTCCTTGCTGGCGATGCCAAAATTGGCGAGCGACTGTGCCGTCGCAAGGGCGGCATCCTGGCTAAAGTGCACGATATAGAGCGGGGCCTCGCCGCGGCGCATGGCGAGCTCGACCGTGCCCTCGAGCGAGGTCGTCACGTAGTCGTAGCTCAGCGGCACGGGGCGTGGGGCGTCGACAACCAAGTCGCAAGCAGCGCCGGTGTGTTCCTCGAGTGAGGCGGCGATGGCGGTGACATCGCCGAGCGTGGCGCTCATGAGCATAAACTGCGTGTGGGGCAGGGTGAGCAGCGGCACCTGCCAGGCCCAGCCGCGGTCGGGGTCGGCAAAGTAGTGGAACTCGTCCATGGCCACGCAGCCCACGTCGGCGCCCTCGCCCTCGCGCAGTGCATCGTTGGCAAGGATTTCGGCCGTGCAGCAGATGACGGGCGCCTTGGTATTGATATGCGTATCGCCGGTGATCATGCCGACGTTATCGCGGCCGAGTACCTGCACCAGATCGAAGAACTTTTCGCTGACCAAGGCCTTGATAGGGGCCGTGTAATAGCAACGCTTGCCCTGTGCCATGCCCATAAAGAGCATGCCCAGCGCGACGAGCGATTTACCCGATCCGGTCGGTGTGCCTAAAATGATGTGATCGCCGGCAGCCAGGTCCATGAGGGCCTCTTCTTGGTGATCCCACAGCTCAATGCCGCGATCGCTTGTCCATTCAAAGAAGCGTTCGAAGGCTTGATCGGGCGTGAGCCATGGTTCGGGCTCACTGCCGTCCTCGGGCTCCCACCAGGTGGGGGAGAGCGCGCCGAGCGAGCCGAACTCTGCCTCGGTTCCCGTGCCGCCCGAGAATGAGCTGGCGGCCCCGGCGCCGGAGACGGTGCTGGTGGCGGTATCTGTCGTGGTCTGTGCCATGTGGTTGCTTTCTCTCGCGATTGTCCGCCAACTATTATGGCGTAGCGGCGGCGCGGGGTGCCAGCGCGCGAGAAAATGCAGGAAATGGGCGTTCTGCCCAGCCGTTTGGTGCAGTTGTCGGCTAAGTGAGTAGACTTTTTGCGATGTCGCGAGCACATGGCTTTTGCGCAAGGGCTCTATCTGCGGTTTTAGTTTTCGTTATGCGGGTTGTGCTTGGCTATTGCAAAAAAGTCTACTCACTTAGGCTTGAGGGTCGTTCGCCGGCGCCTATTCGCGCTTGTTTGCCGACACCGCGACCATCAGAGGTCCCTAGGACTCTTGCGGCAGGCGCTTCTTGCCTTTGCGGGCGCGGTTTCTAAAGTTCTCGACGGCCTCTTCCATGCCCAGAGGTACATAGGTGAGCTCATCGAGGTTGTCGGGCAGGTAACAGGCAAGGCTTTGCTCCTGC
>DBFOIV010000200.1:0-3031 GCA_048489175.1 Collinsella sp.
TTCGAGCAGCAGCTTGCACAGGGCCACGCGACGGCGCTCGCCGCCGGAAAGCACGTTGACCGGCATGTCGGAATCGGGCAGCTGCAGGGCGTCCATGGCCTGGCCGAGCTTGGAATCGATATCCCAGCCGTCGGCGGCGTCGATCTCGTCCTGGAGCTTGCCCATCTCGGCCATGAGGGCGTCCATGTCGCAATCCGGGTCGCACATCTCCTCGCCGATCTTATTGAAGCGATCGACCTTGGCGATCATATCGCCAAACGCCATGCGCACGTTCTCGATGACGGTCTTGTCGTCGTCGAGCGGCGGCTCCTGCTGCAGGATGCCCACAGTGTAGCCGGGGGTGAGCCTGGCATCGCCGTTGGAGACCTCCTCGATGCCGGCCATAATCTTGAGCAGGGTCGACTTACCCATGCCGTTGGGACCCACGACGCCGATCTTGGCACCGGGGTAGAAGCTCAGGGTCACGTCGTCAAGGATTACCTTGTCGCCATGGGCCTTGCGAGCCTGATACATCTGATAAATGAACTCCGCCACAGTCATTTCTCCTTATCTAGCTGCGGAAATCTTCTCCCCCTCTCCGTTTTGGAAAAAGCGGAGAGGCAGTTCGCGCGTTCTAATAAAAAGGGGCATGGTTGCCCACACCCCCTAATACTACCTGGGAAAAGTCCCCCGGAACATACTATGAACTGCGTACGCTAGTTTTCCGCAACCTTAACGAGCGGCTCGCTGCGATTTGCGCCACAACAGATACGAGTAGACGTAAACGGCTCCAACCGAACCAAACGCCAGAACCGCAATCACCGCGGCGACGACTTCACTCGAAAGCACGCTGCCCGCCACGCCCATCACAATCAGGCCAATACCCAGCACCATAAAGCAGGCGCCGCCAAAACGCTGCGTACGGCGCCAGTTCTCGGGATCGGCAAGCGCCCAGGGTGTCTTGATACCGAGCGTATAGTTCTGTTTCACACGCGGCAAGTAGTTGCCTACGCCGATGAACAGCAAACCGACAACACCGGAAATCAGCACGTTAACCGAACCGACCGCTGGCACCACGCCCCAGACCGTAAGCTCTCCCAGCCAGCTTATGGCGCACATGAACAAGGTGAAGGCGATTACGAAGCCCTGGTAGAACTTGCCCGAGGTTCGATATGCCTCACCTTTGGGGTCGATGCGCGGCACCATGCGGAACATTGCGAGAAGCGCCAGAGGCAGCACGCCGAGCGCGGAGGCCATCCAGCTAGGACCCCAACCGTCGACGGCGCCGTTCGCGCCCCAGTGCGTGGGAATCTGTGCAGGCAGGCTCGGCATCACCATGAGGTGCGCTACAACATTAATAGCGCAGACCACAACAAGCATGGCCCACACGCGCGACGATACCCCCGTGGCGTGAATGCCCTTGTTTTCGTTATTCATCCTTATCACCTTCCGTGTTTGTAAAGCCCATAAACCAACCGATCAAGTCCTGCATGACGGTGGTGTTTAAGCTGTAAACGATGTTTTGGCCATGACGTTCGTCGGTCACCAACCCGGCGTTTTTGAGCGTCGCCAAGTGATGGCTCAACGACGGCTTGCTGATGTCAAAATGCTCGGCAAGCTCCCCGGCCGTGCAATTGCCCTCGCGCAGCAGTTCCAAAATGTGACGCCGTGTAGGATCGGCCAGCGCCTTAAAACCCTCTCCCGGCATAAGACCTCCTCTCATCATCTCTCATGACGTGCACACTATACTCAATATTTAGATGTTTGTCTAACTATCTAATCGCAATGCTTCAAACCACATCAAAGCAAACGCCATCGCAACCTATGGGCGATTACCTATAATGGCGATAGCTAAAACACGACCTGCTTCCCCATCGGAGGATATTTATGACCGAAACCACAGCCGCAACTCCCATCGAGACACGCGACACCAAGCTCGAGATTATCATGGGCCGCGAGGCACTCGATAAGCTCGCCGATGCTACGGTGCTAGTGCTCGGCTGCGGAGGCGTGGGCTCCAACTGCTGCGAGGCACTCGCCCGCGGCGGCATCGGTCATTTCGTCATTCTGGACAAGGACATCATCGCGCCCAGCAATATCAATCGCCAGGCCATCGCCTTTCACAGCACCGTCGGCAAGCGCAAGGTTGACGTGATGGAAGCCATGATCCACGACATCAATCCCGCCGCTGCCGTCATCAAGCGAACTGAATACTTGCTGAGCGACAACATCGATGATTTCTTCGCGAGCGTTTTGGAGCAGACGGACGGCAAGCTCGACTACGTCGTCGACGCCATCGACACCATCTCGGCCAAGCTCACCATTGCCAAATATGCTCAGGACCACGACATTCGTTTGGTTAGCTCCATGGGCGGGGCCAACAAGCTCCATCCCGAGTGCCTCCGCTTTGCCGACATTTTCGATACGGTACGTGACCCCATGAGCCGCATCATGCGCAAAGAATGCAAGAAGCGCGGAATCAAGAGCCTGCATGTACTGTTTAGCTGCGAGGAATCGGTTAAAACACAGCCCCGCGACCCTTCCAACATCCACGAGCGCACCGAGCTGGGAACCGCCAGCTTTATGCCGCCCATCATGGGCCAGATGATTGCCGGCGAGGTTATCCGCCAGATCAGCGGCCGCGGCACTGAGCGCGTACGCTCCGATGGCCAACGTCTGGACTAGCGGAGCGCACCGAGATGGAGCCCCAGTTATTTGATGCACACTGCCATCTTGATTTAATGGCTCACCCGGACGCCGTTGCCGATGAGGCGACGGCGCTGGGCTTGGGTCTATTTGACTGCGGCGTCAATCCGCGCGACTTTTCGGCCGCAAACGAGCGCGCCTGTCGCCAACCAGGCATCATCGCCGGCGTTGGGCTTCACCCCTGGTGGCTCGCCGATGGCCACTGCGGTTTTGTCGAAGTCAATCTGCTTTGCGAAGTTGCTGCCCAAGAACGCTACATCGGCGAAGTCGGACTCGACTTTTCCGCGCGCTTTGCTGGAAGTGAGCCGCTACAAATACAGGCACTTAACCGGCTCTGCGATGCGCT